>DASWNL010000733.1:0-3374 GCA_036399215.1 Abditibacteriaceae bacterium | reverse complement strand
GGTGCCAGTGAAGCGCATTATGCCGAATGGAAAGACATTGTTTCGGTTTCCGAAGCCGATGTCCTGCGCGAAGTCGGCAAAGAAACCTTGCCACTGGCGCCGCAGGAAATTTTGGCAGCGGGAATGCTGCGCCCAGCGCATTTGCTGGATTTGGTGCGCAATTTCACGGTCTGGGAAACCGAAGAAGGCCAACTCATCAAAAAAGTGGCGCGCTACCAACAGTTTCGCGCTGTGCATCGCGTGATCGCGCAACTGCAAAGTGGGCGCACACGCCAGCAAAGCGGCACCGACGATGAGCGCGGCGGCGTGGTATGGCACACGCAAGGCTCTGGCAAAAGCCTGACGATGGTCTTTCTCGTTAAAAAGCTGCGCACTGTTCCTGCTTTGCGCGCTTTTAAGGTAGTGATCGTCACCGACCGCACACCGCTGGAAAGGCAGATGCGCGGCACAGCACGCCTTACTGGCGAAAATATTCGCCCCAATGACGAAGAGAAACGCCGGCTGACCTCACTAACATCGTTGACACAGGGCGTGCTGCGCGAAAAAGGCCCTGATCTGGTGTTTTGCATGATGCAGAAAAATCAGGACACCGATTTGGAGCGCGAAACGCTGACCGCTACCGTGCCTGCCTACACGCGCGAGGAAACCACGGCGGAAAACACCGATGTCTTAGCCGCGAAACAGGAAGCCACGCGCGAACTGCGCGCCTCAATTCCAACAGGCGACGGCAAAGTGGAAGTGCTGAACGATGACGAGCGTATTTTGCTGCTCATTGACGAATGCCACCGCACGCAGGCGGGCGACTTTCACAGCTATATGATGGCGGCACTGCCGAACGCGGCCAAAGTCGGCTTTACCGGCACACCGATTTTCAACGACGGCGACCGCAACACGCTCCGCATCTTCGGGCGCTACCTCGATAAATACGGCATGACCGCTTCGTGGCGCGACGGTGCCACTGTTGAAATTGTCTACGAAGGCCGCGCCGCCGATGGATTGGTGGAAGAAACCCAAAAACTTGATCAGGCTTTTGAGAACCGCTTCAAGAATTACACTGAAGCCGAACGAGCAGCGATTCGCCAGCGTTACGGCAACGAACCGGATATTTTGGAAGCGCCACGACTTATCGCTGCAAAAGCGCGCGACATGATGGTGCATTACGCTGGGGAAATTTTGCCGAACGGCTTCAAGGCACAGGTGGTCGCAGTTTCGCGCCGCGCCGTCGTGCGTTATCAACGCGCTCTGGAAGAAGCGCGTGATGCGCTCATGGTCGAATTAAACGCCTTGGCATCGGAAAAATTAGCGCTTTCGCCAGATGAATTAGCTCTCGAATCGGAGTGGACACAGTATTTGGTGCGTCTTCATCCACACTGTGAGCGCTTGGCAGATTTAGAAATTGCAGCCTGCATTTCGGCAGACAAAGACCCCACCGACTGGAAACAATGGACGGACGCCACCCTGCGCGAAGGTTACGAACGCCGCTTTAAGTTACCATTCACGCACGAAGATCCAACCAAGAGTAGTCCTCTTGGTATCCTGGTCGTAAAAAACATGCTGTTGACCGGCTTCGATGCACCGGTAGAGCAGGTGCTTTATCTTGACCGCAAAATGGCTGATCATGAACTTTTGCAGGCCATCGCCCGTGTCAACCGCACTAAGACCGGTAAACCCCGCGGCTACGTTGTAGATTATGCCGGTGTCTCTGCCGAACTTACCGCCGCACTGAAGGCCATTCGCAAACTGGAAGAAAACGAATCCGGCGAAGGCAGCACAGCAGGCGGGGTAACGGAAATTAGTCAGGTGTTGCCTCGTTTGCGTGCCGCACATCAGAGCGTCCTCGCTGTTTTCTCAAGTCGCGGCGTGGCCAACCTATTACCAATCGACCCGCCGGTGCAATTGCTAGCCAACGCCGCAGTGCGTGCCGAATTCATCAACAAGTTGCGCACGTTCTTGAATTTGTTGGGCGCAGTCTTCACCCGCCCCGAAACATTGGAGTTCAAACGCGACGCCAAGATTTTAGCGTTTATCGCGCGTGTAGCAGTCAATGTCTACCAAGACCCGCAACTGCTTTTGCTGGGCGTAGAATCCAAAGTCAAGGAGCTGGTTGATACTTATATTGCGGCGCAAGGGATAGATCCCAAAATCCCGCCTATTTCAATTTTGGATGCCAACTTCGCCAGAGAAATTGAAAAATACGGTAGCACGCGTACTCGCGCCTCGGCAATGGCTCATGCACTACGCTTGCACTTGACTATTAAGGCGCAAGAAGATCCTACCGCCTACAAAACCCTCAGCGAGAAACTCGAAACTATTCTCAAGGAGTTGAAAGACCGGTGGGACGACCAAATCAAAGCGATGATGGCGCTGATGAAAGAAGCCGAGCGTATCGATGAAAAATACCGTATCGAAGGTATCGATCCGCAGGTACATGGCCCCTTTTTCGGCCTCTTGCACAAAGCGCGTGATGCAGCACAAATGAAGGCGTTGGAAAGTGACCCTGAAGAACTACGCCGCGTTGTTGAATTGACACAAAAGTTGGTGGAACATATTCGACATGAAATCGCCGCTGTAGACTTCTGGAACGATGCCAACAGCCGGGCACAATTGGAGAACTGGCTTTTTCGCGAATTACGTAAGAGTCGCTTAATCCCCAGAGAGAAAGTCGAGACAACAGCGCTTGACTTCGTGGCGTTGGCCGCCCGCCGCAAGAAAACATTGGTGATTTAATGCAGCAAGTCCAGATTGGCCAATTGACTGTGGCAATTCAACGCAGCGCACAGCGGCGCACGATCACTCTAACCGTTGAACGGGATGGGAGCATAGTGGCTCGCGTCCCTGCACAATGTAGTAACGAATCGCTCAGGGAGACTTTACGGCGAAAAGAACTCTGGATTCATGATGCATTAGAGCGACATCGACAGGGGACGCAGCCCACTCCTATTAAGCAGTTTATTAGTGGAGAAGGCTTTCATTATCTGGGCCACAGTTATCGTCTGCGCGTGAAACCCACCACTCGAATTCAGTCTGACATTCCACCCTTACGGCTTTCACGATCTCATTTCCTACTCCGCGCTGATTGCGTGCTTGAGGCACGCGGTCATTTTTTGAATTGGTATATCTCTGCTGGAGAGCAATGGATGTGCGCTCATCTGTCCTCCCTGCAAAACCGTGCTGGTGTAAAAGCTCAGGGCATTCGAGTAATCGATTTAGGTTTCAAATGGGCCTCATGTTCGGAAAACGGCTGGCTCAATTTTCACTGGCGAGCGTTCCTACTTCCGGCACCGATTATTACTTATTTGACACTACACGAACTTTGTCACCTATTAGAACACAACCACAGCCCGCAATTCTGGGAATTGGTGGCGCGTGTAGAT
>DASWNL010000732.1:0-3534 GCA_036399215.1 Abditibacteriaceae bacterium | reverse complement strand
TAATCAGTGTGAAGCGATGTTATCTGGTTGCTCAATTTTGTTGGATAAGGAGACATCATGCGAATTGCATCTTTTAACGTGGAGAATATGTTTTCGCGGGCGCGCGCTTTGAATGACGATTGGGCCGTGAACGAGGACATGTTAAATGACTACAATCGCTTGACCATTATTTTGCAAAAGTCGGTTTATTCAGCCGCCGACAAGCAGGAAATCGTCGGCTTGCTCCAAACGCTCGGTCTATCCAGGAGCGATGAGTCACTATTCGTTACTCTCCGGCGCAACAGAGGCACGCTCCTGAAAAGATCAACGTCCGCTCCACCAGTTGTAGTCGCCAACGGGCGCGATGATTGGGTGGGCTGGCTGGAACTTAAAAAAGAAGCGGTTGACGAAGTGGCGACGCGTATGACGGCCAAAGTCATTCAGGACGTAGGCGCCGACGTGTTGGCTGTGGTCGAGGCCGAAGACCGCATCGCTTTAAAACGTTTCAACGAACAGCTTTTAGAGGCGTTAAACGTGCCCTATCACAGCATTATGCTGATTGACGGCAATGATGAGCGCGGCATTGACGTAGGTTTAATGACTAAACCCGGTTACGTCATCGAATCGCTGGTGAGCCACGTCGACGATCTGGACAGCAACCAAAAGCTCTTATTTAGCCGCGATTGCCCTGAATTTACGATTCGTGTCGCTTCGGGCCTCACTGTTTTGGTATTGGTCAATCATTTCAAGAGCAAAGGTTTCGGCTCACAAAAGGCCAATGATGCTAAGCGTCGGGCACAGGCCCAACGTGTGCGCGAGATTTATGATTTGCGCCGCAGTCAGGGCCACGACAAAATCGCCATCGTCGGCGATTTGAATGACACGCCGGATAGAGAACCGCTTAAGCCTTTGCTGGGCAACGGCAGTGATTTGCGCGATATTTTCGACAACCCGCATTTTGATGGCGATGAGCGGCCCGGCACCTTCGGCAACGGCAACAAAGGTGACAAAATTGATTACATTTTGCTTTCGCCGGAGTTGTTTGCACGCATGACCAATGGCGGTATCGAACGGCGCGGCGTATGGGGAGGCAAGAACGGCACGCTGTTTCCTCACTACGCTGAAATGACCAAAGATATTCATGCTGCCTCCGACCATGCCGCGATTTGGGCCGATTTAAATGTGTAAAAGAAATAAGAGGCGCCGAATTTGATAAAATTAAGGCGCTCATGAAAATTACCCTGGCGCTTTTGGCCTATAACGAAGCGGCGACCATCGAAGGCACTGTGCGCGAAGCCGCCGCGCAAATGGCTCAGGATTTCGCATCCGATGACTGGGAATTGTTAGTCATCAACGACGGTTCGCGAGATGAGACCGGAAATATCTGCGAGAAGCTCTCTGACGAGCTACCCGGCGTGCGCGTTTATCATCACGATCCCAATCGCGGTTACATTGAAGCGACGCTTTCCGCATTACGTGAAGCACGCGGCGATTACGTCTGCATTTTCGATGGCGACGGTCAGCACACGGCTGCCGATGTCATTCGCTTTGTGCAAAAGTTAGACGAAGGCTTTGATGTGGTTTTCGGTTGGAAGAAAGAGCGGCACGATGGCGCGGCGCGCTTAGTTCTCAGTCGCGGCCTGCGCTTGATGGCGCGTTTCTTTTTGCACTCACGTTTGCATGATATTAACGGCGGTTGTCGCGGCTTTCGGCGTCAGCACGCTGAGAAACTCTCGCTCATCAAGCATCGCATCAACTTTGTTGGCCCTGAACTTTATACAAGGGCGCGCTTGAACGATTTGAAAATCGGTGAAATCGTGGTTCGCCATTTTGCACGCGAAGGCGGCGAAAGCTCGCATGGCTGGAAAAAAATCCCCCAGGAAATTGCACAGGTTTTGGCCTATCTGCGCGCTTTAGGTGAAGAGTTGCGGGCGGCGGGTAAATGGCGCCGCTTTTTGCCTTGATACTCTCCAGAAACGGGCACATTAACGGCGCGCCCCTACAGAATGCCCTTTGCTACCTTCTCTTTTTGGCTGCTCTTGGTTTGGTCGTTAGGCTGGCTGGCGTTACCGATTTCACGCCGAGTTTGGGCATCCACGCTACTTCCCGATGCCGGCCTTGCTGCCGGGCGCATACTGCTGCTCTGTCTATGGACGCTTAGCGCTTTTTGGTTGGGCTTTGCAAGGGTGCCGGTGCGCTTTGGCGCGTTATTGATTTATCTTTTTGCGGCTTTCTTGCTATATTTTTTGTGGCGTGAGCGCGTTGAATTGAAAACGCTGCTTCAAAAGCAGCGGCGCGGTTTCATTGCCAGCGAATTGATTTTCTTTGCTGTCTTCTCGTTTTTTTTCGTAGTGCGCGGTTTTTGGTCAAGTGTGGAAAACGGCGAAAAGCCGATGGATATGGCCTTAATTTCGGCCATTGCCCGCGCTGATTACTTGCCTCCACCAAACCCGTATGCTGCCGGCGAACGATTGGGCAGCTACTATTACCTGGGTCATTTGCAAACTGCGCTTTTAACCGATGCCATCGGTGCGCAGCCGCGTTGGACTTATAATCTGATGGCCGCTACGCTTCCGGCGTTGTGCTTTTCGGTTTTAGCTTCGCTGTGCGCCGCTTTAACGGGGCGGATTCGCTACGGCGCTGTTGCGGCCTTTTTAGTTTTGGGTTGCGGCACGCAGGAAGCCTGGAGGCAGTGGACAAAGCGATGGTTGGAAGCGCGACAGGGCGATGCCCCTTTTAGTTGGTGGCCGATTAATTATTGGGACACCTCAAGAGTGATTCCTTATGTGGACAAAGAAGGGCCGCACTTTGCGATTAGTGAATATCCCTGGTTCAGTTTCAACTACGCCGATTTGCACGCACACTATTTCGCGCAGCCTCTGGCTCTTTTAGTTTTATGTTTATCGTGGGCCTTGTTTCATCATGTCCGCGCGGGAATTAACCCGCGGACATGGAAAATCATCGCCGTTTTGGGCGCTTTGGTTTGCGGTGCGCAAATCATGACCAACACCTGGGATGTGCCCGCTTATTTTTTACTGTTGTTTTTGAGCCTTGGTGTTCTGGTGTTTCATCAGCAAGGCAAAGCAATACAGTTGGGTAGGTTAGCGATCAATGGTATCGGGATAGGTTTCCTCGCTTTAATTGTCGCTGCGCCGTTCCTTTTGAAACTTCATTCGGAAGCCAATCCGCCACGCCTTTTAGAGCAGCCGGCTTCACCGTGGAATGAATGGTTCTTAGTGTGGGGTTTCTTTTGCAGCGCGTGGTGTTTATCAATGTTAGCTCAAAGTGATGCTCAAGCGCGACGAAAGCAAGTGCCTTTGATGCGGTTAAGAATGTTGCCTCTTTTGCTCTGGGGCTGTTTCTTATTGCTGTCCGTTTTATTAGACAAAGAACCCGCTTACGTTCTTAGTTTTTTGCTGATGCTTTTTGTCTGGACTTTGATTTATAGTATTCTGTCTGACGACCCAACGCACGTTTTTTTATGCCGCGTGACGTTGTGCGGCTTATTGGCGTTACTGTGGAGTGAGACGACATGGGCCGGGTTTTTGGATAAGC
>DASWNL010000731.1:0-2864 GCA_036399215.1 Abditibacteriaceae bacterium | reverse complement strand
GGCTTATCATATTCACCGGAAGCGTTTTCAAAGTAATCGGCGATTTCGCGTGTAGTGGTGAGCACATCGGCATCATAAGCCGAAAGACCCAGGGCATCCTGAAAACGTTGGCGCCTTGCGCGCGGCAGTTCGGGCATGGCTTCGCGCACGCGATTTAACCACTCGTCATCAATATCCAGCGGCACCAAATCGGGTTCGGGAAAGTAACGATAATCGTGGGCTTGCTCTTTAGAACGCATCGGCTGTGTGGTGCCGCTGGCTTCGTCCCACAGCATCGTCATTTGCTGCACTTTTTGACCGCTATCAAGAAGTTTTTCCTGGCGCGCGATTTCGGCTTTTAAGCTGTTGGAAACCGCTTTCATCGAGTTAAGGTTTTTGATTTCAACGCGCGTGCCGTAAGTTTCGCTGCCATGCGGGCGCAAGCTGACGCTGGCTTCAAAACGCAAGCGGCCTTGCTCCATTTTGCAGTCGCTAACTTCCAAATAAAGCAGCAATTGGCGAAGCGCCATCATGTAGGCTTCGGCTTCTTCGATGCTGCGCATATCAGGCAGCGACACCAGTTCTAAAAGAGGAATGCCGCTACGGTTGAAATCGACCAGGCTCGAATCAGGGTCGCCAATGGCTTCGCCATGTTGGCTTTTGCCCGTGTCTTCTTCCATGTGAATGTCGTGCATTCCCACGCGCTTGGTTGTGACATTTTCTCCGCCTGGCACGTCAATTTCGATAAAGCCGCCTTCACCTAAAGGCAAAAGGCGCTGCGAAATTTGATAGGCCTTGGGCAAGTCGGGATAAAAGTAGTTTTTGCGCTCAAAGATGCATTTGGTGTTGATATGAGAGTTGAACGCCAAAACGGCGCGCAGCGATAACTCAACGCTTTTCTCATTGAGAACCGGCAGAGAGCCGGGAAAACCCAGGCAGACCGGGCAAACAGCCGTATTCGGCGGCGCAAGGGCCACATTGGGGCAACCACAAAACTGTTTCGATTCGGTGAGCAACTCGGCATGAACTTCCATGCCGATGACGATTTCGTATTTAGACATAAATTTAAAACGGCATTTTAAACCACAGCATGAAGCCATTAAGAGTGAGCAAAGCGCCAAGAGCGCCACAAACAAAGGACGCGGCTAAAGTCGGGCGCGAAAGAGCCAAAATGGCGACTGAACCTAAGACCACAGCGATTTGCAAAAACACGTCGGCGAAATCAAAATTTACATCCTGGTCGCTGGCGCGGTCACGTTGATCCTCGAAATCTTTGGCCCGCGCCGCGAGCTGCTTTTTCCCCTCGCCTTTAAGCGGATCGTTTGGCGCCTTAGGGTCGGATTCATCTTCATAGCGCTCAGCAGTCGTTTTCATCTTAGCGATTTTGCCTTCGATGGTTTTATGCGCTTGCGCAGAAATTTTATCGCCGTGAAGCAGCAGTTGAACTTCCAATTCTTCCGCAGCCAGTTTATTGGCGGTCTGGCGCACGTTTTTAGCTTGATAAAAGGCCCACGTATCGTTGGCCTGCACATTGGCCGCTACCATGTCTTCGGCAGCGTTACCTCCACCTAAACCAGAAATCGCCATCAGCAAAGCGAGAATGCCGATCCATAAAGCGGCACGGGCACGAAATTTTTCACCATCACCAGCCTCAGCAATCTGTTCAGCGGCATCACGAGCATCCATTGCTTAACTTTCTCAGATGATTTAGGCCGCTTCACACGCAAAGCAAAAGGGCACCTCAAAAAACCTAACCCCGTTTTCTCCTTTCTGCAAGAGAGAAAACGGGGTTATTTATTTGGTAAAGAAGAAGAAAGCTACTTGCTGTGTAAAAAGCTACCTTTATTCTGCCTTCGCAAACAGCGCAAGATAAATTCCTTTGCACCAAACTTTCTTGCCGACTGGAAGCAGATTGATGTAAACCGGGCGCCCATCTTCGGTAACCACCTTTACCGTTTCCGTCACATCCATCAACAGACTCGCTGATTCCCCAGACAAACAAGTAAAAGTTCCGGCATAGTGGGGATCATTGAGGCTGGTTGTATTGTCTGCGCTGGGCAGATTGACAAAGACACGCAATTCGACGGATTCGTCCGCACCCCAATTCTCAAACCCAATGTCAGAAATCCGCAGCACGGCCCGATTTAATAACGCTTTGCGGAACTTGCTGGATGCACTGGCACTGGACACAATCATTTCATGGGGGTCGGATTCGCGGCCCAACCCTTTTGTATAGCGCAGATCGAAGAGGTTCTCACTCTGCTCGCCTCGCCACGAAATCTGTAATTGAGTTTGCACCTCTTCTAAATCGTCGGGAGCGGTCGTTGCCAACGTCCACATCATTTTCGTGAGGGCAGCTTCCGCTGTCATGTCCAAGCCGCTAATGACACCACGCTCTAATAGACCACTACTGGCGGCATAAAGGCCCATCTCTACTGTGCCTTGCACACACTGGGTTACGTTTAGAATGACTTTGTGTTTTTGTTCGATACCAATGCGAATTGCTTCCAGAAAATCCTTGTATCCAGGAGCATTGCCCGCACCAAAGGTGCGGAGCACAATACCCTTCACTTTCGGCAATCCGAGTAAGGCTTCTAATTGTTCTGCTTTAAATCCTGGAAACAATACCAAGTCCATAACATCTGTAACCAGACTCGTGTTGACATAAAACTTGTCCGTAGCAGGGGGCCGCACGAACCTCATGTCAACATTGATATGCTCACCAATGGTAGCTAACTTGGGATAGTTGGGCGAACCAAAACCTTGCATCTGAGTCGAACTAACCTTAGTTGTGCGATTACCACGCAGCACTGAATCAGCGAAACAAATGGTTACTTCAGGAATCAGGGGCAAATCTGTGGCTTTATATCCTGCGATGTAAAGTG
>DASWNL010000730.1:0-3653 GCA_036399215.1 Abditibacteriaceae bacterium | reverse complement strand
GCCAATGAACCGGGAATTGCAATAAAAACTACTGCCAATAAACACATTGCAAAGATAAGTAAGAGGCGTTTCATTTAGTGTTCTATATGTATGAGCGTGTTATGAACTTGTTTTAATGGTTTTAAGGGCTAAAGTTGCAAGAAATTGCTCAGCTTTGTCGTCTCCGTAGCCCTCAAAGCGCCTGTTTAGCTCTGTTTTAGCCTTTGACGCCCTAAAACAGCCGATTTTCGGCCAAAAGTTCATAACACGCTCTATGTCACACCACCAAGCCGCGCGACGCAGCACAACTCTTAATTTGCCAGCACTTTTGCGGCTACCAAGTATAATGGACGGCAAATCCGCAGATAGGAAAACCTGTGAGTAATGTTTCTCATTAAGTTATCGCGAAATGTGTTAGCGCACCGCAAAGAAGCGCACTATGCTGTAAGCCAAAATGGGGAGAGTTACCGGCAAGAGAAGCGAGGTTAGAATGACGGCGATGTTGTCTTCTTCGCGGCGATAATAGAACCACGAGGTGGCGCTTAATCCCAAAACCAGAAGAGCATAAACGGCGAAGCCGCTCCAGGCGAGTAGGGGCCAACTTACCGTCAAACCCGGCGCGTTAGAAGTAGCGGCGATGGTTGCTATGTTTTTTGCGGCCCAAAGCGTGAATAAGGCGGGTAGTTGTGTGCCCAACAGCCAACATAAAAGAAAACGTCGCATGAACAGAAAAACGCAGCAGAAATCAATCTTTGGGCAAGGGCAGGGTGCTGCCTCGTTCGCGTAGCAGTGGTTTGTCGCTGTCGGTTTTATCGGCAACTGATTTGTCGGTAACAGGCTTGTCCGCTCTGGTTTTATCAGCTTTCAACAGTTCGCTAAGGCTGGCTTTGGCGCGGCGCAAATCGAACTCTTCGATAGCCAGGCGCGGCGCCGTCAATTTGGGATTTTTATCTACATAGCCTTTAACGAAGGCGCGCCCACTTTCGGCTTTGCCAACCGTTTCATAATAATCCAAAATCGCCGCATAAGCGCCACGCCGGTCGGGGTTTTTGGTTAATTGCTGTTTGAGAAAATCAATGGTTCTGTCTTCCTGGTTCTGCTTTTTCGCCACGCGCATGAGCATCGCATAAGCCGGATCGAATTTTGGTTCAACGTTGACAAACGCTTTCAGGTGACCTAAGGCCGCGCCTTCTTCGCCGCGCTTTTCTTCGATTTCCGCAGCGCCCATCAGGGCGTTCGGTTCATTGGGTGCCAGTTTCAAAACCGCGCGGTAGCGTTCGAGGGCTTTTTCGGGACGATTGAGCAAAGCCAACAACCGGCCCTGTTGTAAAGGAGCTAAGGCATGGTCGGGGCGTTTTTGCGCGATGGAATTCCAAACTTGAAGCGCTGCTTCGCGCTTGCCGCGCCGCTCGTGCAAGGCGGCCATTTCAGCTAAGGCGTTTAAATCTTTTGGCACGGCTTTTATATAGGCTTGCAACTCTTTTTGCGCCGCGTCCCATTGGTTGGTAGCGGCTAAAGCATTAGCTAAAGCGTGACGCGCCTGTGAGTTTTTTGGGTCGAGTCGAAGCAGGTTCCGCAAAGCCCCAATGCCGCTTTTGGAATCGCCGGTTGCGAAATGCAACTCGGCGACAGCGGCAATAACGGCGGGGTTACGCGGTTGCAATTGCAGGGCGTTTTTCGCTTCGGCAAGAGCCGGCTTCACCTGACGGCTATGCGCTAAGGCTTGTGCTAAAGCCACATGAATTTCGGCTTTGGCGCTGCCCCCGGCGATAGTTTTCGGCACGCGCGGCAGCAAGGCGCGCAATGTCGCCAGAGCGCCTTTGTTATCGCCGCGCGCCAGGCGTAATTCGGCTAAAGAGATATGAAGCGGAATGAACTGGGGAAATTTGCGTGTTCCGGCGACAAGCACTTTCGTAGCATCTTCAACGCGCTTTTGTCCGGCCAGGGCACCGGCTAACAAAAGCGTTACATCAGGATTTGTCGGCGGCGTCTTGATGGCCTGTGCCATCAGCGCTTTAGCTTCTTGCGGCTTGTTCAACTTGCGGCTTGCCAAAAGTGAAGCGGAAAGCGCCGCCTCAACATCGCGTGGATTGCTTTTGAGCAAAGAAGTCCAAACGCCAAAGGCTTGCGCTTCTTTCTTATTGCCTGCGAGAATGCGCGCATAATTGCCCTGCGCCGCGCGCTTAGTCGGGCCTTTTGCTATCTGGACAGCATTCAGAGCCGCCGCTTCGGCCTTTTGCGCCTGATGCGTTTGCAGAAACAGTTGGCTTAATTGCAGGTGCGGCGTGGCGTCATTGGGCAAAAGCCGCGCGGCGGACTCCAGATGAAACTGCGTTTCGCGCGCGTCATTGCTCCGTGCGGCAAAGTCGGCCAGGCGCATATGCGCGGGCGCTAAATTCGCGTCCAGATGTAAGGCTTCTTGATAAGCGCGCTTTGCCTCGTCAGGCTTTTGCCGGCGCAGAGCCTCTTCGCCCACTAGAAAAGCGGCGCGCCCAGGCGAATCCACCGGTGCCGTCGGCGCAGCAACCGGGGAAGCCATTGGTGGTGTGGCCAGCGCGATGCTGGGTAAAGCTCCTTGACCACTTTGAGGGGAAGATAACGGCGCTGTGGGCGTTGCTCTTCCTACGGCACCTGGCGCTTGTTGTCCTGTGTTCCCTTGAGGAGCGCCCAATAAATCAGGGAGAGAACTATGAGGAGCATTGGTGGCGGATGGCCTGACAATTGAGGCCGGGGGTGTTGGTGGCAGGGAGCCGGGTGGCGATTGATCGAGCCAGAGAGCCAGGGCGCAAAGCGGCGCCAGAATGCAAAGCGGGAGTAATGCTTTCCACAAGATAGGCGCGCTCGAAGAAGAAATGCCAGGCCCGGCCAGCAAAATCGTTTGTGGTTCGATAAGGTCGGGGTCAACCGGAAGGTCGGCATCAACCGGCAGATCTTGAAAATTGTCGTTGTTTTGATGAGTCACAGCGTCGGGCAACGCCGTGTCGGGAGGCACAGCAGCGTTGGTAAGTGATGGAATATCGTGATCTGGCAACAAAACACCTAAATAAAGTTGGAATTACGCCTGAGTTTTGCCTCTGAGAAACAGTTTGAAAAGTGTCTGATTAACTGCTCAAGCGCAGCAAAACAGATGCTCGGTCATTCCCGCGCAGGCGGGAATCTATAAGTTTGGCTGTTTGCTTGTTGAGCTTAGCAACACTCTTGTGTATGGATTCCCGCCTGCGCGGGAATGACTATCCTTTTATGCCGCCAGGCAAACTTCTCCTTACGGTCTTTTTAAACTGCATCTCAGATGCGCCCTTCAGTTTACGGGGTCTTTACGGTATCTGTTTCCGGCACCTGAGTTGGGGTTGGTGTCGCGTCGCTATTGGAACTGTCAGCAGTGCTATTGGCGACAGCATTCACAGGGCCTTTATTGCGCGAAGGTTTTTGCTCGCGGCGATAGCGTTCGACTTCCAAAGCCAATTGAATAACGGGCACATCGAGGAAACCGGCCACGCGATCCATAGCGCGGGCCATGATGCGGCGTGCTTCGTGCGTATCGGGATCGTGAAAGAGCATCTCGGTGGCATCGCCCAGCGACGGCACAATATCCAGAATCAAACTCGCGCGCACCGGGGGCAGGGCGCGGTCTCGCGTGGCCGTGATGCGCTGGCGGATTTCACCGATAATCTGGT
>DASWNL010000729.1:0-4357 GCA_036399215.1 Abditibacteriaceae bacterium | reverse complement strand
ATTTGGACTCCCATTTTCTCTTACATCAATGCGCGTATGGTGGGCCTGGCCGGTCAGCACGTTTCGGTTCCTTATGTCAGAGAAGCCTCCTTCATGATGGCTGGTGACCGCAGCGTGGCGATCTGGTTCGCGCCGATTCCATTAGCCGATTACGGCGGCATGGCGCAGCATTTTCGCACAGTAGAACTGACACGCACCAAGTTCGTTTCCATTGTGAAAGTCGAACTTTTAATGCTGCCCATCATGCTGGTTTGCTCGTTCGTTTTCTGGAGCTTCATCTGGAAACTGGCGCCCATTCCCTCGGCGGTTTATCCTTACGCCTCCAAATTTTGGCCGGCGCACGCTCAAATGGATGCGCTGTGGAAAACGGCTAACCGCGACCCGGAAACCAACTTCTTATTGCAGTCCATCAAACCTACTTACATCGCTGCCGGCAGCGTCATCGCGGCTTTGGCCTATGTGATTACTACGTTTACGGGCTTATCCAGCCTACTGTTTTATGGTTTGATTAGTGGCACGCACGCGCAGCCGGCCTTTGCCATTCCCATGTTTATTGGCGCTATGCTCGGCAAATACTATTTTTCGCGGCGCTATGGAGTAGAAAACTGGCGTGCCTATGCGCCGGTTTTAGTTGCGGGTTATTATTGCGGCATGGGCCTTATCGGCATGGGCGCCGTGGCATTAGCCCTGCTGTCTAAAAGCGTGTCACGCCTGCCGTTTTAGAGATTTTGTGCCAAAAAATGCCATTCTGAGTCCTGCGCAGAGGGCAGGACTCAGAATGACAAGACTCTCTTTTCGTGTTGCTTACGTTTAAAGCTAGTCCCTATGTGATTTCGCGGGAACTTTTCGGCCTCCAAATCAGTATAAAATTGAAAATCGCGTCCGCCTTTCGAGTCGGGCGCGGTTTGTTGTGAGGCTCCCTGTGAGCTTTGTTGTGTTATCGTTTACACTTTGAAACAACTCTTGAGGTTGTCATTTCGAGCGAAATGATTTCGAGGCTAAGCGAGAAAGAGTGGAGTCGAGAAATCTTCGTGGCGCTTAATATTGAGATTCCTCGATCCTGCCCAGAGGGCGCCCGTTTTTCTGTGTCAGCAGAAAAACTTCGCTCGGAATGCCAATGCAATTGGAATTTTGAAGTTGGTTTGAAAGTAACTATGAGTCGGCGAGTTTTATGCGCGATGAGCGGTGGCGTGGATTCCAGCGTCGCCGCAGCGCTTTTAGTGGAACAGGGTTACGAAGTCATCGGCGTCACCATGAAATTATGGAAAGGCGAAGATGACCCTTTTGCCGCACACCGCTTTGGCGGGTGCTGCACCCTTGGCTCGTCCGAAGATGCCCGCCGTGTCAGTGACCAGGTGGGCATTCCCTACTACGTTTTGAATTTACAGGAAGAGTTCCATCAGGCCGTAGTAGATGATTTCGTGGCTGAATACGCGCGGGGGCGCACACCCAATCCTTGCGCGCGTTGCAACGAATTCATCAAATTCAAAGCCTTTTTAGATCGTGCGGATGAGCTTGATTGCGATTTTATTGCGACAGGACATTATGCCCAGATCGAACAAGTGAATGATGCGCGCGGCGAACGCTTTGCTTTGCGGCGCGGCGTTGACCATCGCAAAGATCAAAGTTACGTTCTCGGAATGCTAACGCAGCGTGAACTTTCGCGCACGCTTTTGCCAATTGGGCACATGGAAAAAAGCGAAACACGCGAACGCGCCGCCGAACTTGGCTTTTGCGTGGCAGCTAAGCCAGACAGTCAAGAGATATGCTTTGTCGAAGATGGCGATTATGCGCGTTTTGTTATTGAACGCGCACCGCAAATGGCCCAGACCGGGCCGATTTTCGATGAAAGCGGGCAAAAAATCGGCGAACATTCTGGTTTGGCACGTTATACCGTGGGACAACGTAAAGGTTTGGGCATCAGCGCGCCCGTTCCGCTGTTTGTCACGCAAATTGATGCTGCCCAGAACGCCCTTGTGGTTGGCCCGCGCCAGGAATTGGATCGCAACGATTTAAGTGCAGAAAAAGCGCGCTGGACTTTTGATGTTCCCCAGGTTGGTCTGGAAGTGCAGGCGCAAACTCGTGCCCATGCGCGCCCCTGGGCCGCGACTTTGGAAAGTGCAACTCACGAAGACTTTTCGCTGCGCTTTCATGAAGCCCAATCTGGTGTTACACCCGGCCAAATGTGCGTCCTTTACGCGGGCGACGAAGTTTTAGGAGCCGGAACGATCAATTGACGGTTATAAACTGAAATGCAACTGCGTTCACGACAAAAATTGATTTTAGCGGCGGTTATTGAACGCTATGTGGCGGGTGCTGAGCCGGTTGGCTCGGCGGCGTTGGCAAAAGACGAGCAATTCGCCGCGCAGTGTGGACAGCTCTCTTCAGCCACCATTCGCAATGAACTGGCGGAACTTGAAGAGTTGGGCTTGTTGCGCCATCCACATACCTCGTCGGGCCGTGTGCCAACAGATGCGGGTTATCGCCTTTATGTGAACGAAATGCTAAAGCCCCGGCCTCTGCCGCCAAAGGAAAAAGCACGATTGGAAGCCTGGATTTCAGCGCCGCCCGCTTCTTTAGAAGATGCTTTGCGAGAAGCGACTTCTGCCTTAGCCAAACTGACTGGTTACCCCGCAATAGCCAGTTTGCCGGCTGCGCGAAGCGACACCATGCGGCAGGTGCAAATTAATCCTGTGCCGCCCTGCCGCTTGATTCTGGTGTTGGTAACAAGCGCTGGACGTATTGACCATCGCTTGTTTGAAGTCGAAAGTGACATGCCGGTGGGCCGGTTGAACACAGTCGTAAACTTTCTTAATGAGCAACTCGGCGGTCGCTCGCTGGGTTCCATTCGCACCTTGAAATTTGAAGCGGTTTCCGCCGGCTTGCACGATGTGGAAACTTTGAATTTAGCGCGTCGCGCCTGGGATTTAGTGCGACAGTCGGTTGCTGATGCCGGCGATGAAAAGATTGTGGTGCAAGGCTTGATTACCTTGCTGAACGAGCCGGAATTTTCCGACATTCATCAGGCCCGCGCCGCCATGCAATTATTCGATGATCAGGAAGCGATGAGCGATTTGTTGCGCACATCCGTGCCCTCAGATAGCACGGCTGCACCGACGACCGGCACTGTTGTTATCGGACACGAATTGCCTTATGCCCATCACCCGGCCATCGAGCGGTTTTCTCTTGTAGGCGTAGCATACGGCACGGCGGGCGAGGTTCTGGGCACTGTTGGTGTGATGGGGCCAACGCGTATGAAGTATGCGGATGCTGTTTCCATCATGCCGGCTCTCGCGGCGCGACTGCGGCTGTGTCTGGAAACACTTTAATTTGACCTGTAGTTGAAGGAGCGCAACCATGCGGATTCCCATTATTAATCACGAAAAAAATGACGATATGAATAGCGAAGAAACGAACGAAACATTGAGCGATGATCTGGAAGATTTTGAGGACAGTTCAACGAGTCCGACCGAAGTCGAATTAGCGGAGACCAAAGCGCAGTTGGTGCAATTGGCTGCCGATTTTGAAAACTTCAAGCGCCAGGCGGCGCGGCGCGAAAGCGAAGCACGTGATCGCGCCGTGCGCAGCCTTGTTGAGGATTTATTGCCGATTTTGGATAACTTCAAATTGGCTACTGAAGCCGCAAAAAACTCTACTGATGTCGAATCGGTGCGAGTTGGCGTCGAGTTCATTCTTCAAATGTTTGAAGAAGCCCTGCGTAATAATGGCGTCACGCCGATTGAAGCCAAAGGGCAAAGTTTCGACCCGTTACAGCATGAAGCTATTGAAGAGATAGAGTCCGAGGAAGCGCCAGGCACGATTGTCGAAGAAGCACAGCGCGGCTACGCTTACAGAGGTCACGTTTTGCGGGCCAGCCGCGTCAAAGTTGCTGCGTAATTTGATATTTTGCGTAGGGGCACGGCACTGCTGTGCCCCTACATCGTGTTTTTATGAGTTCAACCACAATGCCGAGAGATTACTACGAAGTTTTAGGTGTTTCGCGTGGAGCCAGCGCTGATGAAATTAAGCGCGCCTATCGCCGCCTGGCGCGCGAACATCACCCCGATGTCAACCACGACCGTCGCGATGAAGCCGAAGCGCAGTTCAAAGAGATCGGTGAAGCCTACGCGGTTTTATCCGACCAGGACAAGCGGGCGCGCTACGACCAATTCGGCCACGCCGGAGTCAATGGTGGTGCAGCGGGCAGCGCCGACTTTGGAGCGAATTTAGGCGATATTTTTGAAGTCTTTTTCGGTGGCGGCATGGGCGGCGCGACAGGCGGGCGTCGCGAAGCCGCGCGGCAGGGCAACCATCTGCGCGCCAACATTCAATTGACCCTTGAAGAAGCCTGGGCCGG
>DASWNL010000728.1:0-38921 GCA_036399215.1 Abditibacteriaceae bacterium | reverse complement strand
TCAAGCGGTTCTACCAAACCATGCCGCATTTGACGACGCGTAAAAATGCGGCACTTCGCTCGAAACAGTCGGTTGCAGAGCCATCGCTGGCAGTGCCACCCCAACCGCAATCCGTTCCACACCAAGCTTCGCCGCACGCTGCTCCCCAGGCACTGCCCCAAAAGGGCGCGGCGACGATCCCACAACACGCTTCACTCGACGAAAAACCGGTCGAAAGACAAGTGGTGCGCGAATCCGAGGCTGACCAGACGCGCCGCGTTTTGGCCGCCTCGCAAGCCGTGTTTACCTCACTTTCGGATGAGGATGCGGCAACCTATTGCCTGACCGCCGAAACCCAGTTGCCGCCACTCCTCCAGGACAGACTCTGCGCCGCCCGTAACAGCAACCGCGGACCTGGTTATGGGGAACTACGCGCCATCCAGGAGACTGTTTTTGCTCTGCTCTGGCAACAGCAACGGGAGCAGTGCCAGGCTGCTTTGGAAGCACAACCCCAGGACATTGAAGCCGTGCCGCGCGTGATGGTTTCCACGGCGGCTTTGCGCTACCCTGCCCTGCCGTTGCCAGAAGCGCAGGTGGCAGAACACCAGGCAGAGCATCAGGCAGAAACACAATTGCCGGAAAGTGCGCAGCAAAGCACGCAGCAGACCACGCAACAAGTCGCTTTGGTTCCCTCGGCCCCGGCCTCACCACCGCGCCCAATGCCCAAGTCACCTTTGCCCAGCGGCTTTGCTGGTGCTACCGATGTGATTGGTGGTGTGCTTCGCCAGATGCAACAAGGCGGCGTGCCCGACCAGAAGTTTCGCGCCGCGTAAATTACGCCTCAATTTACGCGGCGCAACAAATAAAACCCAAAGGACAGCAAGAATTTATGAGTCAGATCATCAAAGTTCCAGAAGCCGCAAATCCAGAGCAAGCAACATCAAAACCACCGAAAAAGAAACAGCGCCACGCGCGCTTGGTGGATCGTATTTTGGGCGGCGCGCCCTGGCTCGTGGCGCCGCATTATCGCAACAACCCCGACGCCACCAAGCGCTTTATTGCCAACGTGCGCCACGAGCTTCTCGATTCCAAAACCCGCGTCTTGGTGTGTGATGGCATTGCTGAATTCTTGCGCGAACAACAGCGCCAGAACCCCGACCAGTGGGACGTAACCAGGGATATTCCGAACACCAAACCCCACGCCGATGCGATGTTCTGGGAATGGCGCAACCCGGAGGAGGAGTCGCTCTACACCGGTGTGCTGTGCAAAGGTGTCGTAAAGCGCTCTTTGCTGGATGCCATTGCCGAGTTTGAAGAGATCCAGTTACAGAGTTTTGACTACGATGTGGCCATGGTGCTCGACAGTGCCAGGCATGCCGCAACGGTGCTGGAGCAAGCCCAGGAAGCTGCGCTCACGCGCGAAGTCGCTATGTTCTTGGTGGGTTCGGTTTTCCAGGGTGAGCTTAGGCCAATGGCAAACAATAAACACCGTAAGAAGTTTTGCATTCGCACCATTGGTTCCTTTGCCATCACCATGAACGCCAGCGGGCGCCCCATTCCCGATTCGCTTTCGCTGATGACCTGGGACGATGAAGAAAGTGCGAAAGACCCGGATGCTGAAGCGGATTGGTCTGCAGAAGGTTTACGCGCCGAATTGCTGGAAGCCACACGCCGCGTTTTGCTGATGCACAGCTTAACCCGCGCTGTGGAGTGTGAAGTCACGACCGTTGATGCGGACATTGAGATCTCGCGCCAAGGCAGTCCGCACACGCGTAGCTTCGCTGCTTACAACCAGGTCGAACTGGGCACTTTGCCGCGCAAGTTAGTGGAGGAAGGTTTCGCCGGCAAAGAAGGCTTGAAGCAAGCCCTGGTTTACATGGCGTTCAAATTCACGACCCCACCAGTGGAGTGGCGGGATTGAGATGAGTGATGCCGAGAGAATTGCACGTCTTAAAACGAGAAACCACCAGTTGTTGGAAGCTCTGCGCGAGAAAGACAAAGAGTTGAAAGCGGCAAATGAGCGCGCCAGTGAGGCCGAGGTCGCGTTCAGGAGAGGCGTCAACAAAATCGCGCGGCTTTCCCTTCGCGCGATTCGGTTACGCCGGCAAAGAGAACGCCTGCGCAAGCAGCTTAACACGCAAAACTAAAATGAAAACCCACCTGCTTAATTCACACTACCGCCAGGCCATCTGCCAGAAGATTTGGTTTTTTTCGCTGCTTGGAGTCCTGGCTTCGACGAATGGGCATTGGTTCGGGGTTACGCTGCTTTTGGTGGCCCTCATGGATGTTACGCTGCTTATGACCGACACCTGGTTTCGTCGCAACTTTAAAAGGTTTGTAACGCCACCCGACAAACACCATCAAAAGTTTTGCTGCGCTGATTGCAAAAATTCACGAGCAGGTTTTCATTCACGGAGCGCAGAAAATCATGAATGAAAACCCTCGACTGTTTACAGTAAAGCAACCTCTTGTTTTGGCTTATGGTATGGGTGTGGACAGCACTGCCATTATCGTTCGTTTTGTCCAACTTGGCATTGTGCCTGATCTGATACTTTTCGCTAATACCAAAGCGGAAAAGCCTGAAACCTACGCTTATCTGCCCGTCGTTCAGAAGTATCTGGCAGATCACACCTTCCCCGAAATCCAAGTCGTTGAAGTCACTCGCACCAGTAAACATGAAAGCCTGGAAAGTGAATGTTTAACCAATGAGACATTACCGTCTTTGGCTTTTGGCATGAAAAGTTGCAGCCTCAAGTGGAAAGTAGGCCCACAAAACAAATACTGCAACAACTGGCAACCAGCGCGTGAAGCATGGGCCTGTGGTGTCAAGGTCAAGAAAGTAATTGGCTACGATGCCAGCCCTCGTGATGCGTGCCGGGGTACTTTCGGGCAAGATGGAACTGGTAAAGGAAAGTGCATTTGTTGCCGCACCAATCCCTGCAAGAAATATGACTATTGGTATGCACTGCTGGAATGGGGCATAGACCGAGATGGATGCAAGGATATTATTCGCTCCGCAGGTTTGCCCGTGCCACCAAAATCAGCGTGTTTCTTTTGCCCCGCCAGCCATAAGGACGAAATCATTTGGTTGGCAGAAACGCATCCTCAGTTAGCGAAACGCGCCCTTCGTATGGAAGATAATTTTCTCACCGGGCGTCATCCTGCCCGCAGCACCAAAGGATTGGGGCGGCGTTACGCGTGGCGTGATGTATTAGCGGAGGCTGACTTGTGTTGAAAACAAAGCGCGGTAAGCAGCACGATTTACCATTCAGAGTTGATGCGATATCCGCTGCAATCTTACGCATGGTTTTGCTGCAAAATGATGGCGCTTTGGAGCGGTGGCAAATTTACCAATTCGGATTAAACGATGGTGAGTTGGAGGCAGCAATCGCCGCTGAATTTGGCACCTATCAGGAAGTCAGCCATATAGAGCCATATTGTGCTCAGCGTGTTTACCAGTTTATGGGTAAAGACTGGTCTCCCTTGGTGGCGTTGCACGCTGCAAACCAACGCCTTATTTTGTTCGGCAGGCCACTGCTAAAAACAGTGCGCCAATTAATGGCAGTTCCCGACACAATACCTGCATCTGTCTGTGTCGTGGACGAAGCAACAGAATTCAGTGCGGACGATGTTACACAGTTCAAACTTGTAATCGAAAACAGAGGAAGACTAATATGAAAGCTTCGAGGCCCAAGTGGTAATGAGTGGTAAATTAAGGTCAACCAAGGAGAGCGCATGAAACCGCCAATTCTAAAATTTGATGGGGAAAGCAACGAAGCAAACGCAGTTCTGGATTTAGATCGCCTTATCGTCTCGCGCCTGCTCATTCAGGCCAATAGCGGCGCGGGCAAGTCGCTCGCGTTGCGTGCCTTGCTGGAAGGCACGCACGGACGCATTCCGCAGATCATCTTTGACCCTGAAGGCGAGTTTGCCAGCTTGCGCGAACGCTTCCCTTATATTCTTGCTGGAAAAGAGGGCGACGTGCCGACAACAGTGGCGACCGCTCCCCTACTCTGCCGGAGGCTGCTTGAAGTGGGCACTTCCTGCGTCATTGACCTTTACGAACTTACCATGCCTGACCGGCGCAAATACGTCCGCGCCTTTCTGGAAGAGCTGATGGCCTTGCCCCGCGAATTGTGGAAACCGCTCCTGGTTGTAATTGATGAAGCTCATATCTTTATGCCCGAACGCGGCAGTGGTGAAGCGGAATCTACTGAAGCCGTAATTCGCCTTGCCACACAGGGCCGCAAGCGCGGTTTTTGTTTGGTGGCCGCCACGCAGCGCCTCTCCAAAGTGCATAAGGACGGCGCGGCGGAACTACTCAACAAGATGATTGGCAGGACAAGCCTGGATGTGGACATCAAGCGGGCTGCTGATGAATTGGGATTCGGCAAAGAGAAAAGCGCTGAATTGAAAAAGTTACAGCCGGGGCAATTCTACGCCTATGGCCCCGCGATCTCGCAAGAAGTGGCTCTGATTCAAACCGGGGAAGTTTTGACCTCGCACCCCGATTCTTCAAAATCAGGCGCTTATACTCCCCCCCCGCCCCCAACAGCCATTAAAGAGTTACTGGCCCAATTCGCGGACTTGCCGGAGCAGGCCGAGGAACAAGGCCGCAGCATTGAGGAACTGCGCGCGACCGTTGCCGAGCTACGCGCCGAACTGAAAAAGCAGCCGGAGCCGAAAACAGAAATTGTTCAGGTGCCTGTCGTCGAGCCGGAAAGAGTGGAGCAGTTGAAAAACCTGGTCAACGACATGCAGGGACTTATCAAAGACGTTGCCAGCATTTCGGCTGTGCTTGTGAGTCAGTTGGAGCGTGTTAGTTCTGCATCAGAATTGCCTACCACTCTCTCCGCTGGAGCAGGCCCGCCGATGGCGCCGGCATTTATAGTCACATCCCATCCCCAGGGAGGAGGCACCCCTGCCCTGCCGCCAAATGCACCGAATACACCACCAGCGAGCAAAGCGAAAAAGACCAATCCTATAGCAGCCCAGATTCGGGAGGAAATCTCACCCAGGCAACAACGGATGCTGAATATCCTGGCTGATTTTGCGGCCATTGGCGCCATCATGGTCGAACGTGAAAACTTGGCCGTTCTCAGCGGACAATCGCCTAAGTCCAGTGCCTACGATGCGAATTTACGATCCCTTAAAAGAGACGCCCTGATTGCGGCTTTTGGTGGGCCAAGTGGACAAAGTGTGCGCCTGACTGATAAAGGCCGCGACGTGGCGATTGCTTCCAACAGCATCCAATCGCTCGGCAATCTGCACGCGGCTTGGTTTTTGGCCTTGAGTAAATGGCCGCGCCAAGTTGTTATGTTGAAAGTTTTGATTGAGGTTTATCCTCATGCTTTGGGCTATGCTCAGTTCGCCGAGCGCACCGGCCAGTCTGTGACCAGTAGCGCTTATGATTCGCATTTGCGGGCCTTGCGTGACTGGGGACTTATCGAATGGCGGGGCAAAGAACCCGTTAGAGCGACGGCATTGCTATTCCCCGAACAACTGAAATAGTGTCCATAATGGAATAGCTTTTGCACAGAAACAGGCAGCGAGAGCGTTTTAACGCCATATCCGTTGCTGTGACAAGTCGCTGAAACAATGGTTTTTAATTGAACCAATGTGGAATTGAAATTTGCTGTAAAATTGCAGCGACTTAATGTTGTTTTGTGAAGTCTGAGGGTGCAGTGGAGCTCCATTAGAAGCCCGCCTCGCGAGGCCTGCACCCTCAGACTTCTTTGCTTTCCCGCAAAGCTATCTCTTCTTTCACCAGTTCCTCAAGCCGTTCACCCAGTTCGCGGCGCGCAATCATTTCTACCATTTGTAAACGCAGCCAATCGGCGCGCGTGGGACGGTTTGCTTCGCGGGCGATCATCTCTTTGGTTAATTCTTCAGCGCTTTGCCAGTTGCGCATAACATGAACTTTGACGTTGAAGCGCTCGGCAAACTCGATAAAGCGCACCTGGGTATCACGCAGTTGCCCCAGGCGGTCTTTGACTTCGATTAAAAGCGCGCGGCTACCACGAAAAGCCACCACATCCGGCAAACCGCTGCTGGCCCACTTTTCGGGCATTCCAAAAATTCGATAGGCGCGCAGATAACCACCGTTACTGGTTTTCATACTGCCGGAATTGATACGCACCACAAGCCACCCGTTAGCAAAGAAGTGCTCCATGATGCTTTGCTGAATAACGCTTTCAGGGATTTCTTCGGGCACGAGGATGCCATGCCCACCTTGAAACCGCTTCGTGCGGCGCAGGCCGCGATGGGCGTCCTTTATGGCCTGTTGCGCCGGGGTGAGAGCTTCTTTGGGCGCTTTAGGCTTCTTGCTCTTTGTGGCTTTGTCCGTGCTACTGCCTTTGCCATTGCCGGCACACTTGCCCGAACACTTGGGGCAAGTGGCGCGTTGTGACTTGTCTGAATATTCCAGTTGGGAGGAGCACCGCCCACAGAAAAGAGGAATTTGCACGGCACGGCCAATCTACGATGAATGGGGAAATCCCTCTGTTTTGTAGTTTTTTAATGTGGTTTTAAGTCGTGATATTTTCGGGCGTTTTGGAATATTCTTAGGCAGTCCTGGAATATTCTTAGGCAAAGCCGTGATAAATAGCCCACCTTGGGAATATGATATTGCCTCATATATTACTGCCGAGTGGTATAGTTTCAAATTTGAACCCAAAACTATACCAGTTAAAGGACTCTATTGAAATAACGGCCAAGGTGACTGCTAAGGCGACCGGGCGCGAACGGCGTCATGCACTAAATCGGGCATAGGCTCCTGGAGTATTGGCGGCATCGGATCATCGCCAGTCTCCAGTTCAGCGCCGAGCAGCTTCACCAGGCGTTTACCTTCCGCATCAATATCATCGGCTAAAATCTGATAGCCATGCGGCAGGAACTGCCGCACCAGGCGATTCATGCGCAGCACGTTGCGTGTGAATCGCACGAGGTTATCAGTGATGCGGTCAACCCGACGCTTGAGATCGTCATTTTCGAGTCGAACAGCTTTAATGTCCGCTTCGTTTGCATCAAGATCGGCGCGCAATGAGGCGCGCACTTCGGTTTCAATGGCGCGAATCTGCTCACTGTTTTTCGTGGCTTGCGTATAGCGCGCGGTTATCAACGCGGCTAAAACACTGCTGGCCATGACAGCGGCAAATAAAAGTAGCACTACGTGCAAGAGTGTCAGCGTGGCGGGCATGGCTGACCCCTTTCCGACACAGTTGCACGCTTCTTTGGCAGGGAATTTTTCCCGGTGCTTCCTGTGTGTGGTGAGAATGGCCGCAGGGTCTGCGGTCGAAGTTATTTTGTTGGTTTCTATTTTTGCACGAGCTTTTACGAGAAGTCTTCTTAAGAAAAATCTTCATCATTTGCTTCGTCGTGTGTCTCGTCGTTCGGCTTCTGCCCCACCGCTTGACGCCCTGCTGCTAAGACTTGGGTGGAGAAATCTTCCAGCGCAGACGCGCCGTTTGCTTTGGCAAAATGCCGGTAGATCGTAACTGTTAGCCCGAACAAGGCAATCGTCGTTGACGGCACATCAGCCAGGTCAAAGCGTCCGAACATTTTCAATATCAGCGCTGCAACCAGGGAGCAGACACCAAAAGTCACGCGTGAACGCACTGCATCCGACCACGCGCGTTGCTGCACCAAAGCAATGAGATACGGCATTACAAAGCTGACGATGAGCAAGAGGGGCGTGAGTTGGTAAATCGGCACATCAGGCAGAATCAAAGTAAAATCGGGGATTCCCATTGAAATCACCTCCTCGAAAATTGGAATCGGTCTGCCAACAACAAAAGAGCCGGGCTTCTCAAAGGGAGAAACCCGGCTCTTGGCCTGGCAGTATTTAAATGTAGGTAAAGCGAACAATTGCGAACCATGGTTCACACCATAGGGTTCATACCATCGCGCACTGTATAATAATTAAAACAGATTTTCCTCCAGGCGTGTGAGTTGGTGTGTGATTTAACATGTGACTGGGCGCGTAACTCTTCGCGCCTATTGTTTCCGTCTTCCCTTTAAAGCGACTTTTATGGCGAGTTTTTACTACGGCTTTGACGACACCAAGAACGACGGCACCAAACTGCACGCCGCCGAGTGGGTTCATCTCGTTCGCATGTTCTCCTCGCAGTTGCAGGGCGCATTGCGCTTGCACGGCCCCGGCATTGTGGCCTGGCCTGACGAATCATCGTTTGAAGTGGAAGTCGGAGGCCCAGGCGAACCTCTCACTATCAAGCCAGGCGCGGCCATCATTCCGCATGGCGTGGGGTTTGTCTGGGCCTTTGATGCGGACGGCGCTGAAATCCCTTTGTCTGCCTTTCTCGACGAAGAGGGCGTTCAAGACAAGCAGTTTGTGCACCTTGCTGTTCAGGTGGCCAGCGTAACCGGCGCGCCCGACACCAGGGAAAACAATACGCCGCTGATTGCGGTTTCCGACCAGGAAGTGCTCGATGGGCATTTGCTTTTGTTGGAAGTGACATTGGTTGATGGTGAGCTAACCTTAGTTTTAGACCGCAGAAAATTCTCACCGGCACTGGGGCGCAATGCCCTGCTAACTCTGCTCCTGGGCAGCGGGCGCATTACCGCTTTTGATACGTCCCTTCTTGCGCCCGCCTTTGAAGCAGGAACGCTGAATATTACCCTGCCCGCCAATTCCGAGTGGGTTATTGGTGGCGTTTACATCAAGCTTGATAGCGCCTTATCGATTGAAGCGCCATCCAATGCTGCCGGCAAGTGGGGCTTGCTTTCTCTCGACGAATCGGGCTTGCCTGCCGTTTTAGAAGACGATTGGCTTGATGCGCCGCCCGCGCGCGGCGCTGGTGTGCTGGGCAAAGTGGTGAGTAACGCCGTTGAAATCACCGCTCTTACCGATACGGCGCGCGACATCATCCAGACTGAGGCCGCAAAACAGCAGCGATTCGAGGCCATTGAAGCGCGCTTAACGCTTATGGAAGGTGGCGATGAAGGAGGCGGCGGATTCGCTTATAGCGGCATGGCATCGTGGCTGCCGGAGCCGGATGATTCGCGCCAGACCAAAACCGTTATTTCCGAAATGATTGCGGCCCTGCGCACCGAGCTGATAACCATGATCAGCAATGGCGGCGTGCGGCCCCATCAGACCGACCTCTCGCATGTCATTGGCGAGAGTGCCATTATGCGCCAGGAGATAGCCAAAATCCAACTATTCCTGCGCGCGATCTCCACTTTGCAAGAACTGGACTTGAATGTGGAGCTTGGTCTGGAACGCAGCCAATCGGCCAACATTGTCGGCATACCCGGCGGCACGGAGATTTACGGTGTTGGAAATAATTCATTCCCCGATCATTTGGGGGCAAGCACGCTAACCATGAATGCTGATGGAACAGTCGAACCGTAAACATAATGGCACTTCCTCTTCTTCAATTTGAAACGCTCAATCAATTAGCTTCCAATGCACCGGCATTAGCGCAGGAAGGCTTTCGCTTCGCCGAAAAAGATTACATGGGGGTGCAGCCCGGTGCTTTTCAAAGTTCTGAATCAAGCTTTGACAACGGTGACCCCGTCTACTTGCCGCCCCTTGTGCCACCGCGCGACACAGGGCGCGGCTTTGGCCGTTGGGTTGGGCCGGGAGCCGTGCATGTGCGTCCCGGCTCCTTGTGGCTGGCCAGTCTCGATAGTAACCCCATTACTGCCGAGCGTGATGCTGCTACCAATCACGATGATATTGCTCGCGTAGCTGAAGGCGCTTTAACGCGCGCTACGTGGACATGGCTGGATGTGGGGGTGGCGAATGCAACAGCGCTTAGTGGCCAGGTGCATCTGGTTCTGCAAGACGCCGCCACCGGCGACATTCTTGATGAGCAGATGTTGGGTTACAACGCGCTCTATGCTGAATTGCCGGCTTTGGAAGTGCATGCGGTTCTTTTTGCACGCATGGAAGCTGTTACGCGCAGTTGGGCGATGCCACCCGATTATCTGAGCGTGCGCGGCTTTGCCAGCGTGCCTGATAAGTTCAAGTATGTAGAAAACGGCACCTCTTACATCTGGGACTACGAAGCCGATGTCGGAAGGCGCCCGACTGACCTATCACATCCCTTTTACGCTCTGGAACACGAAGCCTTCCTGGAAGGGCGTTTAGTGCATCGTGGCGAGTGGACGCAATACATCAGCGACGCTGCTGAATATGGTGGCCCCTGGAGTGCTTTGCGCATCGCAGTAGGCGAGAGTGATTTTGCAGTGGGCGCCGACTTTCAGCCTTATCCCGGCCCTGTGCTCTATGAAGTGACAGGAGAAGATTCGCGCACTTCTGTTTTGATTGACCCGCTGGCCCTATCAGTTTCAGCAGTTCCCGAAAGCGGTGCGCTTCAACTCGGTGACAATGCAGGCCAGTGTCGTTTAGGTGGCACGATTGCAGGCCGCAGCGGGCCAATGACGGCTCTGTGGCATTTCCACCCGGAAGCGCCTGTTGATAACTTGAGCGCCACGCTTCTGGGTGTCAGCATCAACACCACGGTGATGATGTGTGAAGCCTCACTCTATCCAACTGTCAGCGACCTTTTAGAGGTGGCGCCAGTCGCACCGGAAACGCGTTCTACGGAACTGGTTTTGACGCGCGCCTTTTTGCATGAATATGCGCCCGATGCTTTAGATATTCGCAACCGCTTGCCCGGTTTGCCGCGAGCCACAGCAGGCCATCCCGGCGGCAGATGTTTGCGCAACGATAACGGCACGCTCCGCTTTTTTACCGAATCATTCAACCAGGTCGGCATGAGAGTCGGCACTGACAAGTTCGCGCAATTTTACAATGCCGGACGCGAAATCGACGCGCATCAAAAAGCAAAGACCGGCAACGGCACGCTCTTTCATGGTGACAACTGCGCCGAGATGTGCTGGGGCAGCTTTTACGGTTGGGCGCAGAATGGCCCCTGTGGTGATGAAGACAGCAAACAGTATCTGGCTGTCATGAAGAGCGGCGTCTGGGATGATAGCGGCCTGATGCCCTTTGAGGCGGATAAGTATTTGTGGCAAAGGCTGCGCTCTCTGGGAACGGAAAAAGGCATTCGTTTAATTGCAAGTGGACGCTACGCCAGCAGCGAAAAGCCGTTGTGGGGCATCAGTGATGGACAACAGTTTCGTGAAGCGTGGCTACCCTTTCGCCCGCGCCGCTTAACACGAATCAAAGACGAGAATGGCAAAGAGTGGATCTATGCGGTTGGGCGCTTTACCGAGCAGGCGGAAGATGGCCTTCATGATGTCGGCGATCAGTGGAGTCTGATTCGGATTTCGGGCAACTACGTTAAGGTCTGTGCTTACTGGGATGCTGAATATGGTGATGAGGGCGCCTTTACCTTTGACCGTGTGGAAGCTGCCGCGCTGGGCCTGCAAGCTGAGCAGATGCCGGCGTTTCTGTGGTGGGTCGTGGATGCTCGCCAGCGGGCCGGTGGCTACTGGGTGCCACGCGACATAGTGCCCGAAGATGAGCGCGCCTATTTGATTCTCTCTTACGATGTGGATGCCGTGGCTTATGCACCTCCGGTTGGTATAGGACTGCCTTATTCGGTAGAGGTGTGGAATCACTTCTGTTTCACGGTTCACGATGATGGTGGCCCTGGTGATGGCCCCTGGTCGCCGGAAAACACCTGCACCAATGCGCAGTGCGTAGTCGATAATCCACCCGGCGGTGGAGGGGGCAGTGGGGGCAGTGGTGGCGGTGGTGGCGGAGGCGGGGACGGCGAGATTACCAGCATTGAGGCCGTAGTCATCTTCAAGCGCATTCACGGCCCCTGGTGGGCGAGCGCGCAGATTAGTGATGTTAGCCCGATTGGCGAGAATGGATTGCGCTTCTTGCAATCCCAGAGCCTTTTGTTTCCCAACCTGTGGGCGCGTATTGATAGTGATGCTCACTTCGATGATTTGAGCACTTACGATATTCCCCTGTCCTGGAATAGCTTCTGGAGCCTGCCCCGTGAAGCAAAACAGCGCATCGACGTGTGCGTTCTGGTGGGCATCATCGAAGGGGAAAGTGTTGCTGCTTTCCCCTTGCCGGAGATTGCCGTTATCAACAACGGCAGCGGTTCAACCGAAGTGCTCTGGCCCTTGCCGGGGCCGGGCAACGCGCTCTTGATTGAAGACATTGTAGGCGTCTTTCTGCTCAGCGAAGCCGGGGAATTTATTGTGACTGAGCAGCTTTAAAGCGAATAGGATGAGGATGAACTACACAATCGTTTTAACGGCAGAAGAAATTCGCCGATACGTTTATGAATGCGGCGGTTTCACGCATCCGAATATGTTTGTTACGCGCTGTGACATTGTGACCAGAAAAAAACACTGGGCATATATTCACATTGACCCAAAGGACGCCCGATGAAAACAGCCGATGAGGTTAAACCAAATTTTGCACCGTTCTATGCTGCCGGGATGTATCCCGAATTGGCGCAAATCTTTGTGCGCCAAGGTTACGCATTAGCGGTGCATGGTAGCATGGTGCGCGACTTTGATTTAATCGCTGTGCCCTGGGTAGAATCGCCGTCTGAGCCGCAGGCAGTTTTAGATGAAATCGAAAGCAGGTTTACCCTGATGCGCGTCAGTGAACCAACAACAAAGCCACACGGCAGAATGGCCTACACGCTGAATGTCTCATTCGGTAGTTGCGCGCTTGACTTGTCGTTTATGCCTACAATTAGAGGATGAAGAAACATGACTCAAATAAAAATCAGTGACTTGGATGCGGCCACACCGGGCGAGATTGGTAATAGCGATAGCTTTGTTGTCGCGCTGGAGAGTGCCGACCCGCCTGAAACGAAAAAAGTTTCGACCACTGTGTTAATCGAGCGTCTGGGAGTCAATGCCAAAGCGCCTTTAGCTTCACCGGCCTTGACCGGCACGCCAACGGCGCCAACAGCAGCACCCGGAAATAATACAACGCAGATTTCCAACTGCCAGTTTGTAATGGCGGCGTTGGCTGCTATGGTCGACAGCTCCCCGGCTACATTGGATACGCTCAATGAACTGGCCGCTGCATTAGGTGATGACCCCGACTTTGCCACCACAATCTCCACGGCTTTAGGCAACAAACAACCACTGGATGCTGATTTAACAGCGATTGCGGCTTTAACCACAACGGTATGGGGTCGCGCTTTGCTGGAGTTGGCCAATGCTGCCGCCTTGCGTAGCGCAGCGGGCCTGGACAAAGAGCCAATCTGCATCTTCTTTTCCGGCAAGCCACTTTCCGGTCAAACAATCAAGTTTATGTCGGGACGGCCTTTTACCTTGCCGCAAAATCTAACAGGTTCAAGTTCAGATGCTGGCACTGTTTCTACGGGAACAACCGCGTTTGATATTCAAAAGAAAGTCGCCGGCGTATGGACTTCCATAGGCACAGCATCTTTTGCCATTGGTGGCGCGAATTGCACTTATACCTTTCCTGATGCCGTGGCTTTTGCCGCTGGTGAGACCGGGCGCATCGTAGCACCGGCATCGGATGCGACCCTGGCTAATGTGGTCTTCTTGCTTTTGGGAACATTAACGTGATAATTACCCAGGCTGTGCCGATGGTGGCACCTAACCTTATTCAAACGTCTGGACTTAAAGGGCTATGGCTTTCAAGTGACGTAGCATCGGCTGACGGCACTGCCCTGGCATCATGGCCGAGCCAGATTGATGCGACAGGCGAGTTAATCCAAACAACAGCCAGTGCAAAATCAACCTATCGAACCAATCAGCTAAACGGGCATGGCGCCGTCGAATTTATCACTGACGATTTTATGACTGCCGATGGATTAGCGCCGTTATTTGCGGGTTCTGATATGCCTTTTACGCTTGCTATGGTCAGCAATGCGGTTATCTCTGGCACGTCGATAGTAGCGAACTTCGGCAACACGGCAGATACAAACTCGTTTCACTATATGGGCTTGAGCAGTGGTGGCTTGCAGACTACAGCGCGCCGCGGCAGCACCGCTGATACGCAAACGACTTTAACCGGAAGCGGTGTGACTATTGGGAGTCGCATTAGAATCTGGCGTTTCACAGGAACAGCGGCCTCGATGTTGGCCGACAACTACGCAACGTTAGGCACAACAGCTTTAGACAAGTTGGCGTTTTCAGCGAATCAATTTACAGTTGGTGCGTTTCGCCGCAATTTAACAATAGCTTCGTTTTCCAATGTTCGTATATTTGAAATGGCCTTATGGAACCTGGCATTATCCGACGATGAAATAGCACAACTCTCCAACTACTGGAATCAGTGGTATTTTGCGCGAGCCTGATTTTGAACTTACCAGCGTAGCTTGCGATAATAGCGAGTGTGAAACATCTTCGCTATTTGCTTTTAGTTGCGCTGCTGGTCGCCTTGCCTGTCGCGCTTGTGTGGCACGTTGCGCGACCGAAAACCGCGCCTGTTGAAGTAAAAGCGCCGTCGCCGCGCGTTGCAAAAGTAAAGCGTATCCAAATCGGGCCGTTGCCCAAAGGCGAGAAATTCATGTCCAATTTTTTTAATAATAACGCTGGCGAAATAGGCGCACGGGGCACTTACGCAGTAGAGGGTGTGCCGGGCAGTGGTCCCGAAGGCTCCTCGGTTTACTCCAACGGCTCACATCGTGTCACCTATTTTGGAGGTGACTTTTCTCTCGCCCCGATAGGCGAGGGTGAACCCTCTATTTTATATACAGCAAGCGCCAACGGTGATCCGTTGACTTTTCCCCTGACGGGCTGGTCGACTAATTCCGGCATCGCGCCTGCGCCAACCTTTACTCTTGCGCCTGCTGAGTCTCCGACCGCTCCGCTTGCGCCCATTTTTGACAATGTAACTACCGCTGCCGCTGACTTCACTGTGCCCGCAGCGCTCTCCGAAGGTGCTCTCACTTATAAATTGCAGTATCGGCTGTGGTCTCTGATGGACGAGAACGCTTGGACAATAGCCACAACCGGACTGGCATCTGACGACGAATATAGCTTGACCGGCCTGGCAATCAACAAGCGCTATGAAGTGCGCTATGTGGCTGTTAATTCCGCAGGCGAAACGGGTGGCGAGATTGCAGCGCTTTTTACTGATGTTCCAGTTCCTGATGAGCCGGTTTTTGTGTCGGCCAACGATAACAGCATCTCGGTCACCTATGGCGATGGCGGTAGTGACAACGTTCAATGGGTTCTTCGCTACAGAAAAGTCGGGGCAATAAATTGGCTCACGGCTACCTTTACCCAGTTGGCCAACGTTGCCTATACCATCACGGGCCTGACCTCAGGAAGTGTGTATGAGGTTTATGTTATTGCGGCTGGTATTCCGGGGGGCAACAGGGAACACGATAGCGGCATCGTTTTGATGAGCACATCGGGCACCGCTCCTGCTGTCGCCGTCCCACCCCCGCCTGTTGTCACGATTGTAAGCGGCACAGCGGCCAATGTTGCGGGCATCGTGTTTGATGGTGACTGGGGTCCGGTAAATCTGGAATATCAGCGGGTTGGTTATGCTTCGTTTGTTGTGCCGGTTACGGAATCCACCGTCAAGAGCCTGACCGGGCTAATCGAAGATGTGCCTTACCGCGCACGCTTTATAGCGATTCAGGATGCCGATTCGGCGACCAGTTCCTGGACACCATTTACTCCTTCAGAGGACGATGGCGGCGACGGAGACGGCGATGGTGACAACGAACTGGGGCCACAGGCACCGGGCGAGGTGCGCCTGGTGCGTTTGACCGCCATCAGCGCGCGCGCAGAGATGCCGGCCCTGCCCGCCGGCGCGGACTTCCTGCGCTTGATTTTCAGCAGCGGAACCTTGATTGCCGATAGTTTGGTCGGTGGCGCTGTCGTCAATATCACTGGTCTGACAGCGGAAACCGATTACACCGTTCGCGCTCGTGCCGTCAATGTCTTTGGCATGAAGAATGGCCCCGATTTACTGTTCACAACCGAAAGCGAAGACGAGCAACAACCGCCCGATGAAACTCCGGGCACGCCGGATGCGCCAACCGCCACCAGGGATTGTGCCGATGGCGTTATCAACGTCACGGCCCCCGCCTGGGATGAAGACCCCGAAGTCACCAGTATGGAGCTACGTCGCCGGGTCAATGCAGGCGGCGGCTTTGGTGTCTGGTCGACCATTCATACCTGGGTAGCCGATGGCGGCACATATGAAGACAGCGATGTAGCTGCCTTTTCAATTTACGAATATGCCGTGCGCGCCCTTAATGGCGCGGGAGAAAGTGCCTGGAGCACAGTGGCATCCCTTACGCTGCAATCGTCCAATCTCACCCTCACCTGGCAACTGCCCCTGGCCGATGCCGAAATTGCTGCGCGCCAGACTTTACGTGTCCAACTGGTTGACAGCAACGAAACTTTCGATGTTTGTGGCGGTGTCAATGGTGGCGGCGCCTGCGCTTTGCAAAGCGCCAATATCACGCTGTATTTAGATGGCATTCAGGTGGCTCTCACCTGGACAAAAATCAGTGGTTCGACGCGCAACGGCTTCTATGAAGCGGTTCTTGACACCCGCGATTATGCCCAGGGCGAGCGCACTTTGCAGATAAGGGCTAAAGGCTCCGATTGTTGTCTGGCTAAAGCTGATCGAGATGTTGTGTTCGATAATACGCTACGCAGTGGCACGCTTTACTTTGAGCATCGCTGGGAAGGGGCGCCTCCTGCCGGACAGGAATACGGTAAGGCGCAAATCCTGATGCAAAACGAAGCGCTTTATGATCACCCTACGCGCCGTTACTGGGTTAAGATGGGGCTGACAACACAAGAGGCAGATCTGGTGGACTGGGCTTCGGTAGGTTTGACGCCATCGGCCAAAGGCGAAGCCTTCGATGAACTGCAACCGTTCCTTGCCACTGGCTTGCAAAAGGGCACCACGCCCACGCGAGAGCAGGTTGGTGGTTATGTGCCGCTACTGACACCCGGCCCGGAACTGTTCTTGGTGCAGCAGTGGAATCCCGTTGAAGCACTCAGCACCTTTCTCACTGGTATAACCGTTGGCGCTGTGCGCTCGATTCGTCGCTTTAGCAATGGTCTTTATCATGTCTTTGCCAGCAAGGACGATGGCACAACCGCGAAATTATTTAGCTTTGATTGCGAAGAAGGATTGACTGAATTATTAGATTTGAGTGAACACAACGCAGCCGATGCACTCGATTGCATCCGGGTGAACGATAAATACTTCGTGGTTACACCGGCGGAGGTTTTTACCGTTGATGTCGATGCGGGCGAGATTGAAATGCCCACCGACCCGCGCGGCGAGACACGTTTGGGACGCTTTGTGTTGAAGGTGCCAGGCGCAACGGCAGGAAACGATATTGCCCTCGGTTTGTATGTGGATGACGAATTGGAGGAAGAGCAAAGCGCAGCCTATGACCTGACCTATAAAAGCCCAAAACTCTTGTGGAAACTCGATGAGGTTGTGGGCCTTGCTGAATATGGGGCAGGACAACTACTGCTGGCTGCTGGAGCCAAATTATATATCACTGACGACATAACCGGCGCCCCGACGCTGGATCATACCTTTGGCGCCAACATCACAAGCCTGGGCCTCAGTGATGAAAACTGGCTGGCGGGCCTGGCTGATAACCACGTTTGGGCTTTAGTTGGTGGCGCCTGGGTTGATCGTGGTGCGCTCACTACGCCCCCGCTGGCTCTTTCTGGGTGGGAAGGCAGCGGCGAAACCTTTTATGAAGTGGCCGGTGGTGATTCTGCCCAACTCTTTGAGCGTATTCTGTCAGGCGGTCTATGGTCAGACTTGCGTCAGATTGTGGCAGCCGATGAGGAAGATGTGGAAGTAACGCAAATCACGGCACTGGCGCGCTACAGTAAAGTCACGCGCGAGGCTCAGGGCACGCCGGGAGAGCCGGGCTATCAACCAGAAGTGAGCGTTATTGGCGTGCTGATAGGCACCGCACCGGATGGGGCTTTACTGCTTTTGGAACTCTCCCCCATCACGGCAGCCAATGCGCTTCTGGCGTCTAAGATGTCGCACTATGCACTGGAAGGCTTTGAAACGCCGATTAGATAGTCGCGATATGAGCATTCGCTTAACTTCTACGCCCTGATTGCTTCCGGCTCACAGCGTAGGACTTCACAAAGCCAATTCAGGGTTTCGGGCATAACTGTGCGGGTCGTGCCCTTTTCGATTTTGGCTAAATGGCTTTTACGTGATTTGTTATTAGCGCTGGCTTGGTCATAACTCAGGCGCAATTCCAGGCGCCGGGCGCGCACCTTCTGTCCATCAATGGCGACCCGCCCAGGCCGGCCTTTGATCCATTTGACGTAAGGGCCAATGCCTAAAGCTAAGCGGCGACTTTGCACGGTGCCGCGAGGAATGCCCAACTGCTCGGCTAACTTATGATCCGGCATGGTGCCGAGCAGCTTTTCGGTTTCGCCTGTCCACCGCTTGACTTTGGCGCCTGCCTGCCCTGCCGGAGCAATGTTCATCTGCTGGCGCCACCGGCGCACAGTTAGCTTGGAAACACTTGCCCGGCGCACAATCTCCGCATCTGGGATTTTGCCCAATGAGGCTTGATAGCGCTCTTTCAATTGAGCCATCTCATCCTGGGTTCTGGACTCCTGCCAGGGGGGAATGTTTAGCCTGCGGCGCCGACACATCACTATGTAAGGAGTTAATCCCAATCGCTTTGCAATCTGCGCATCGGACTGAGTGCCTAAAAGGGCTTCTTCTTCTTTTGTCCACACGTGGTGTTTGCCGAGTGGTTTGCGTGGTGGTTTGCCCATTGTTCCGATTATAAAGCAAAAGGCATACTGTAAGCTAACTTGCCCCAAAGGCTAACTTGCTACAAAGGATGTTTCCATGAACCATCGTATCAAATCGCACTCGCTTTATTGCTTTGTTGTTTTGTCTCTGGCCCTCTTGTCGAACCTAAATACTTTTGCTCAAAACGCGGCACCTGCCAGCCCTGCACCGGCAACAAGTGCCAAAGTGGAGGTCTACTTCTCGCCCAAAGGCGGAGCACAGGCCGCCATCATCCGCGAAATAGATGCGGCCAAAGCCTCAATCAAGATTCAGGCGTATTCTTACACCTCTGAACCCATCGGAGAGGCGCTCTTGCGCGCTTCCAAGCGTGGCGTGCAGATTAAGGCGCTGCTTGATGATTCCAATCAAACCGCGCAGTATACCGGCGCCACCTTTTTGCAAAACAGCGGCATCCCCGTCTTGGTGGATTCCGCGCACAGCATCGCTCACTCAAAAATCATCATCATTGATAGCGGCACGCCCCAGGCCACCGTTATCACCGGATCGTTTAATTTCTCGAAAGCCGCCGAGGAGAACAACGCGGAAAACCTTCTGGTGATTAAAGAAGCACCCGAATTGGTCAAAGCCTACGAAACCAACTTTGCCACCCATGAAGCGCACGCCGCGCCCTATCAGCGTAAGAATGCGACTGCCTCAGCCTCAAAGCCCGATGCCGAGTCAGGCGATGGGCTGCCTGCTACGGCCCCTGCCACTCCTGTTACCACGCCGACTGCACCTGCCACACCAGCAACGCCAACGACACCCGCTGTCAGCGGCAAAATCAACATCAACACGGCCAGCGCTAAAGAGTTGGAGAAGCTGCCTGGCATCGGTAAAGCCATCGCCGAGCGCATTGTGGAATATCGGCAGGCCAATGGCGCTTTCAAGAGCGTGGACGATTTGAACAAGGTGAAGGGCATTGGCAAAGCCACACTCGATAAATTACGCGACGCAGCAACGGCAGGCTAAAGACAATCTTTTTCAGTGGGTTATAGTGAATGTATTATGGATGTCCTACGCATTCCTGATTTTGAAGCTCACCCGGATGCTGTTGGTGGGGTATTGTGGCTTGAAGCCACCCGGATGCCTGGTAATGTGTGGAAAGACGATGTGATTGATCGAGCTACCGTCTGGTTTACAGCGAGCCTGAGCAATTGGACAGAAGCAGATCGTGAAATCATTCGAGATTATGTTGACCGGCGTTTTCGTGCGATGGTCAGGGAAGGATGTTTTAAGCGCACGCCTAATGGCAGTTATGAAGTGGTTAAAGAGCCACGGCCAAAAGCTTCAAAGGATACTCCATCCACATCCACCGCTTCTGCGTCGCAACTCGATTCTACGCAGTTTGAGTTTCCTCTTCCGTTACAACTTGCCTTACCACTCTCTGACAATTTGTTTTCCGCTAACAGCCAGACTTCTAACCCGGCTCCTCGCGTTGAGATGCTTGTTTCTCGCATCGTTCGAGACACGCCCACCGCTCTTGCGCTAAAAGAACTCTACTCCGATTGCTGCCAGGTTTGTGGTCTTACGATTCGCATCGGTGAGCGCAATTACAGTGAGGTTCATCATCTGCGGCCCCTGGGCACGCCTCACGATGGGCCGGATACACACGATAATATGATGGTGCTTTGTCCGAATTGCCACGCCCGCTTTGATTTTGGGGGCATTATTTGGAAAGAAGACAATACCGTAGAAATTGAAGGACAAATATTTACCCTAACGATGCGGCACAAAATAGTTGCCGAGCATATTGAGTATTACAAAAGAAATTTACAAATCAGTCCGCACCCATAAATACAGTAGTAGTCGCCTTCCATCTCTGCACACACGAGCAATACAATTTAGCTTTCCAAATCATTACTTCCGGTTCTAACCTTTCTTTTCTTGATCCTTTTTAAGAAAGTTGCCTACTACTAACGATAGAACAGCTAATGCCATTGTGAAAATTAATCCTACAAACCATTTATTCTGGTCATACACGCGATCCACTTCCTGTCGAACTACTACTAAGTCAGCTTCGCTCTTCTCTTTAAGACTATCCAAGTCTTTGCGCATTAAAGGCAACTCAATAGCTTTGGTAGGGCTATTCATAATGACTTGTTCTAATCTTGATATTTTGGATTGAAGCTGAGTGATTGACCTGTTTGTGGCCTGTAAAGGCAGTTGAGTTTTATCTTTTTTAGAAACCTGAGTCAGATAGGCAATGTTGCCTTTTATCTGCTTCAGGTCTTGTTTAATTTTCTCCAAGTCCCTTTCCAATTGTCTGACTTGCACGATTGAATATGCTTTTGGGGACTGATAAGTATCTTTAGGCGCGTCATTTAACCAGAACACAGCGAATGCGCTCAATAGAGAGAATACGGCAAGAACTACCGAAGTCCATTGAGCATAAGAGTCAAGACGACGTATCCGGCTCTCTGCCCTTTTTACTGCTGTCCCTTCTTCAGTGTTTTGAGTTGATTGGTCTTGTAAATCTGACATTTCTTTACCTCCTAACAATTTACTCCAACGCCAAACCCTTTTTCCTCCGAACCTTGAAGTTTTAGCTTTCCCTCATGGGTTGCGCTCTCTATGATTTATATTCTACAATATAAATCATAGCTTTGTTACACATTATAGAACAAAGACAGGAGAAATTTATATGGCTCGTATTTCGGGCGATTTTGAAGAGTTGGTCATTCTGGCGATTTTGAAGTTGGGCAATGACACCTACAGCGTCCCGTTGCGTGAACTTCTCGAAGAAGCCGCCGGGCGCACGGTTTCTGTCGGTGCCTTGTTTGTCACTCTTGACCGTCTGGTGCAAAAGGGCTATCTCGAAACCCGCAACAGTGAGCCAACGGGAGAGCAGGGCGGACGCGCTAAACGCTATTTCTCAGTGACCGGCACAGGGCAGGAGGCTTTGAAGGAACTGCATAAGCCACGCGTTAAACTGGGTGGCCTCAATTTGGGACACGCGGGAGGTGGGGCATGAGCTATTTCACAAGGAGCAGGATTGGCCACATTATATGTTTTTTCTTGGGTGTTGTATTCGCAGGCGTGAGTGTTCGTTTAGACATGGGATCTAGTATTGGCAATGCAACAAAGGTGGTAACCGCTATAGTAATATGCACTTGTAGTTTTATACGATTAGCGAGTGCTGAGTCGTATCCCGAAGACCTTAAGGGCGTTAAGAATAAAACGGCACAACCGAAAAAACTTTATCCACCCTGCACTCTTGCCCTATTAACCATCTTTATTAAAGATGAGGAATACGACGACTTTTTCGATCACTTCGAGGAAGCCTTTGAAAAGCGCCGCAAGCGTAGCGGTTTAACTGCCGCGCGCCTTTGGGTCTGGAAACAGGTGTTTATCACCATTGGCCCGTTGATCTGGCGTGTGGTGCGTGGTGCTGTGGCGCTGTGGCGCTCTGGAAATTAGATGAGATTTGGAAGAAGTTTATTTGAGGCTAATACGACCGGTGAGCGCAACCCTCGCAGCATGATTCGCTTTTCCAATGCGTGCGGCAAAGAAAGCCTGCTAATCAAAATGGTCTAAATCCTCACTGGCACAAGTGCATTCAATTAAAGTTTCTTCCCTTTACTCCGATTCTTTATAATCGTCACCAAAATTCAATTTCTGTTGCTTTAAAAGAGAAAATTCAATCTTAGCCTCGGCCCTCTTTATATTTTCTATTGCTTGGGAAATGGTGTTTAGCGCCTGAGCGTCCATATTGTTTTTGTCGGACAGAGGAGTTAATAGCTCTATAGCGTTGTTAAGAAAGTGTCTTAGTGCTGCGTTTTGTCGCTCATGGCGTTGCTCAATTTGCCCCCTTGATGTGCGGCTTTGCATGTTTCGCAAAATCGCAAGCGACTCTTCAAGCATATCGCGGTCACTTCGGTGAACAATCTCGCTTTTAACTTGAGAGTTTAAAACAAGGTTTATATTCTTTTCTAAATCAGGCCAGAATTTGTCAAAAAGACCTGTAAGGATTTCTGGTTTTACTGCCTTCTCTTCTAAATGTGCATGCAGGGTAAAAACCAATTTCTGCACATCATCGGGATTAAACCTTGTATGTTGGAACTGAGACAAAGGCTCTTTTACATCTATGGGCGTGACACCAAAAAGAAAGGTCATAGCCCTGGATTCCTTGGCCCTCGAGTTGGAACGGGAGCACAATTGCCTGATGCGGGCCTATGCTCCGGCGATGCGTGACGGCGGGTTGGATTTGTCTCAACCTGAAATTGCTTTACTCTGGCGGCATTGGCTGGCCGGTGCGAACCCTAAAGATTGGTGGGTATGGCGATGAGTCAACTGCCAAAATTTAGCGCACGCCTTAAAGAGATTCGGGAAGCTAAAGGGATGCAACGGCGTGATTTAGCTGCCTTTGCTCAAATCAAAGAAAGTTACCTGGAGAAGATCGAACGGGGCTACAATCCACCACCGGCTGAGGAAGTTATTGAACTACTGGTAGAATGGCAAACATGAAACTTGCCATTTTACGCGCACTTGCCCTGCTATTCCTGCCTATTGTTGGGTGCAACACGGTGCCGGAAATTGATGTAGCAGAAGCGGAAACCGCGTTAATTAACGGATACAATGCGGAATTACAGCAAAGTGGAATACCAGCCCGTGCTGTTTCTGCTTCTCTGGTCAAAGAGTCTTCAAGCAAATGCTCTGGCTTTATTACATTGAGCAACGGCGTTAAACTTCAAGCCTCTGTGGTTTCTGACGATAAAAAGTTAATCTGGAGTGTTGAACCTTAACCCTCCGTCCGCCCACTGCGCAAAGCAATAGGCGTTTTATATTTCTGATTATGCCAATTCGGCGCAGTAAACTTGAGAGGTAATGCAAGGAGGCATCTATGAAAAATAAATCTGGCAAAGAGAATCGCAATGCTAATGAGCAACAACCGCAGCAAATCACCGTCAAGGTAGACATCACCGTAAGCGAAGAATTTCTGAACACTGTGCTGGACGCTGAGTATTCTCGGCAGTGGCAGATTTTGGTTGACACAGGGGCACGTCTTCGGTGACAATCAATTTTTATAAGTCCGGCGGCGATGCCGCTCAGCGGGCGGTCAATACCATGATAGATAGCGGCGGGATTATATCCTAACCTGCTGTTCTACCACTCAACATGGTGTAATCCTCCCATGCTTCAATCGCCAGAATCTTGCCGATGAAGTCCGCGTGAGGTTGTAGTTCCACAGCCACTTTGATTTGTTTGTCGCCCTGATTGCCAGTATTTTCCACCAGGGCGCGCAACAGCGCCACCACCTCTTCCATTGGAGTTTTCGGCACCCTGGCAGCATCTCTTTCCTCCACTGGTGTTCGGGGCACGCCAGCAGAATCCTTGAAACCTTGCCGGTGCTTATCTGTAGCCTGTCGCAACCGCGCTGCAAACTCCTCTGGTGCCTGTTCCGCTTCGTTCAAAAGACCATTTCCTCGCTCTTCGCTCTTCTTCGTTCCGTCGCTCTTCGTTCCCTCGTTCTTCGTATAACCCTGATAGTCATTCGCTGCCTTATCAAAGCCGTCTGCCTTACTGCGCATGGATTCTGAAAAGGAGCGCAAAGCGCGCGAAGCACCATCCAGTTGCTGCGCTATCGGCCCATCCGGCTGCGCATACTGCGAAACATTGAATCCAGAGACTGAAGGCGGCAAGGGATTGGGCGATTGGGGATTAGCAGATTGGGGATTGGTTGTTGTGGCCGCCGCCTGCTCAGCCGCCTGTTGCTGCTCCTGCTCCTGCCGTGCCCGGTTCTCGCGTGCCCAACGCGCATTAACCGTGCGGTCATAGTGCCCAGAATTGAAGGTGACGGCATCTCGCAAACGACCCCAGCCAGTAGACATCCTATCGCCAAAGCCCTGTTCACGATCTATGAGGCCAACGCCCTGCCCCACCCGATACAACCCATAACCAACAGCCGTGCCGCCAGCTACTCCAATTGCCGTGGGAGCCAACAACGAACCCACTCCGCCGCCACCCACAGCCGCCGCACCACCGGCTAAACCACGACCTGCTATTCCTCCAAAACCACCACTGAGCAACCCTCGCCCCACCGATGCCAAACCACGAAGCGATTGCCAACTGCGCGTTAGCAGACTACCATTACCACCCCCGCCCATGCCGGGAGGGCGATACTGTTGGAATACGGAGGGCTTGCCACCCCCGAACCAATTGCGCGGATTCAAATTCCAGCCCCGTCCACCGCCCTTACTTCCAGTCCCACCGCCACTACCTTTGCCGCCGCCAAACCATCGTTTCGCGCCCCATTTCAATACGCGCTGACCGATTAATCCTGTCCCCAAACCAGTGACAATGTTAGTGACCGTATCGCCCACACCGGGCGCCGCATTGGGGTCACGTTGGCCGGTCACGTTGCGGGCGGTTTCTCCGAGGCGTTTGGGATATTCAAGGACTGGAGGCAGCCCCTTGCCCGTTGAAAAACCATTCGCCAACTTCACGGCTTGGTTGGTCAAACTTCCCACAGTTTTGACCGTCTCACGCAGGAAATTCAGAAAATTATCAAAATGCCGTGCGATTTGCGGCAGATGTGCCCGCAGGCCATCACTAAATCCCGCACTAACATCCGACCAACCGGCAACGGCGCGCAAGCCCATTGCTGCGCCGCGCATCAAAAGCGGAGGCAAATCCTCAACGAGCCAGGAAACCCCTTTTTTGATCCAGTTGGATATGTCTCCGGCATGGGCGCTTACATAGGCTATGCCCTTATCCAGCACGCCCGACAAATACGGCAACAACTCTTGCCCGATGCGCAACTTTAACATCGAGGCAAAGGTATCAAAGCGATTTTGGGTCAGGAATAGTGAGTCGCTAACGTCACGGATTTTTCCGGCATCAAGGCCCAATGAGCCTTGGAGGTTTTGGCTCCAGGTGACTTGAGAGCGCAGTTTGCCGGCGTCAATCTGGAGAACGCGCAGAGCTTCGGGCGAATCCATGCCCAGGCTTTGTGTCATGTGGCGCGCAAACATTTGTCCTACAATGCCGGTGCGCTGCATTCCCTGAAACCGTCCTGCCAGGGACGGTAGGAAGTTGGCATTTTCGTAGCCAGGCACGCCGAATAAACCGGCCTTCATCCCGTAAAGCTGCGGATGATTGGCCATGTTTTGGGTTAGGCCCAGGGCGTGCGACCCCAGGCCGAGTGAACCGAACGCAAGTGAGAAAGTCCCGGCTTGGCCATTGGATAAGCCGGATTGAGCGCGAATGACTGCCACGTCGCGCCCGAACTTTTGTGCCGTATCCGATAAGTCCCTTAGAACATCCAACACGGTGCGAAGCCCGCTCACACCCAGATCACCAACAGCGCCGATGGTTTTTCCGACTACGCCCAACGCGCCACCTACCGCGTCTGCAACGGCACTGGTGATTTTTAGGGCCAACGCACCCGCCAGACTGCCGACCAATCCACCCACAGCGGCACCGGCCAGCATACCGCCGGGGCCTCCCAGAACACCAACGCTGGCGCCCATCAAAGCACCGGCACCGGTCAATCCCAACCCGACGCCTCCGCCCGCCACACGTCCGGCCAAGCCGGCACCCGCACTGAGTTTGTCTAAGCCACTTTGGAGTAATCCGCCGACGGAATCGGCAACTTTGCTGGCAAATTGCGTAACGGCTGTGCCGGAAGCCCCGAAGGGCTGAGCAACAGCGGAAAGCAATGTGTTGCCAATCTTCGCTCCTGTTTGGTAGGCGCTATTAACAACACTGCTTGCGCCCGCCACAAAGCTGCGGGCCGCGCGATCACCATCCTCTGACGCCGAGCGCACTGATTTCTCAATAACAGTGCCGATGCCCGCCCCGCCAGCGGCGCCCATCGGGCCACCCATCGCCATGCCAGCCATGCTACCGGCGCCGGAAAGAAAACCTGATGTGCCCGCCGCGCGGCCCATGAGAAAGCCACCTGCGCCCGCAATGCCGATCTTCGCTAAATGTGCGGCTCGCCCACTCATGCCCGCGCCGCCTATTTTGCTGCCCAGTGAATCCATGAAGGGAGCAACAAAGGGTTTTAGTGCGCTGGGCGCGGCGTGCTGGACAGCACGTTGCACATCGTCATCTTTGAGGAGTGTTTGCAGGAGTCCCGGCCCGGCAGAATCACCACCCTTAGCGTTATCACCCTTAGCGTCGTCGTCCGTTGGGTTATTGGTTTGGGCAACTTTGATCGGCGTAGCGTAACTGGTAGCGCCTTGTGGGTTTGTAATAACAAGCGAACCACCGGCGCAACCATCGGGAATCTGAAAATAAACAGACGAGCGACCACGCAGAAGAATCGGACATTCAGCACCACCGAGTTCGATGCGAGTCGTGTCCTGTAAATTACGCCCGCGCGCATACAGTTGAGAGCCGGTGGCCGCCGTATGGCGATTCACCAGTGTAATGATCGGCGGGCCACCGTTATTGCCATTACTCCCGCCATCGCCTTGGCCTGGAGGCGGGGTTGGAGGAACCGGAGGAGTCGGCGGGAACGATGATGGCGCAGATGATGGCGCAGATGGTGGCTGCGGTGGGATTGGCGGTTTTGGTGACGCAGACGGTGACGCAGACGGTGACGCAGACGGTGGCGCAGATGGTGGCGCAGACGGTGACGCAGATGGCGCAGATGGCGCAGGCCGCGATGGGATTACTCCCGAACTGACTCCAGAATTACCTGCAAGAGACCTCCCGGCAGACGTATCCGGGGAGTTGGCGGCAGAACTTGCGGCGTTGTCTGACACTACCGGGGCTTGAATTGCCGGGGCGTGAATTAGCTGATTGCGCTGCGCTGCCAGTTGCTCGCCAAAAGCCTCATCCAGTGCAGCACGACATCCATCACGGAGGGCGTCATCGGCTGCATCAAACGGAGTGAATCCCGTGACAACGCCGTCAATCACTTTGACCCAGGAGCCGTGGAGGCTACCCGTGGCAATAGGATAACGACATTCGACGCCGAACTGGCTTTTAACAGATGCCTCTGCTTTGGCAATTGTAGCCGGGGAAGGGCTGTATGAAGCCATGTTAGCGCCTCACAATCATAAGAAATGTGGCAAGAAAAAGAAAAGAGCCGCATTCCATGAAATCCGTCAAATGGAATGCGGCTCTTGGCCTTGCTCTAATGGTTTAAATGCTCTATGCCATTCGGGCGACGATCAACTCGATTAACTTGGCGAGGGCATTGTCCGCTGCATGTTTCAAATTCAAGTAGGAGCCAACCTGCCAGCATTCGCTCATGACCCGGATGGCTCGTCGCCACTTTTGAGACTGCGCGGCAAAGTCAAAGGAATTCGGCACCGTTAAAAGCAGCAGAAAGTCACGAACATAACTATAAAGTTCCGGCGCTTCCATCCGACACCGCTCCAGTTCCCCTTCCTCGCCCTTGAGGATGGAGTTGATTACCGTTGTAAAAAATCGTCATCACTCAACCCAAATTCGCTTTGTGCGCCAATACGCGAGAATAGAACCCGCTTCACTTCGCGGGACAATCGTTTGATGTTGGTTTCTGATAATTCTTCTTTTAGACTCCAGCCTGCCAACGAATATTGAATAACCTGCTCCCACTGCACCTCTTCGGCATCGCGGTATTTTTCCATCAGGCCCGGATGAAGTTGCAATAGCATATTCAGTTCTGGCAATTCGTCAACGCGGATATGGCGGACGACAAGGTGCCCTTTGAGGTCGGGAAATTCACTATATATAGCACCTTCCGGTAAAACTGTTTTTAGGCCAAAGTAAGTCGTTTCGCCGCCTACCACTTCTTCCAAGGCGATAGGGCGCGGCTGCACCAATCCATGACCAATCTCCACGATTCGATTGCGACGATCAGCGATAAAGCGTCGTGCGAACGTATTAATGTAGTCACGCGCCTTATCGTCCAACTCGCGCGCAAAATACCGAACTCCATAGTGTGTAACCTCAAGATGGTAGGCATTCCGATCATCGCGGAACGGAGAGTAGCCCGACGCGGGTTGAGTATTAGCACGCGATGGTGCCGGTGCTACAACGCGCGGCGTTTCAATGCTATGTTGGCCACTGTAAACAGAAGCGTGCTGCGGCGTCTGTGGCGGCTGTTGTAGTGGCTCCTGTAGCAATTGCACGTCAGTGGCCTCAAAACCAGGATGGCGCGGATCAGGGATTTCACCACGACGCACGCCCTCACGATAGGCTGCGCCGTCTACAACAGCGCCCGGAATAGCGCGTGCAATAGCCGGCGCAGGCACGTCTTGAAGCCACTCGGCCACTGCTTCCGGTGCCTGTCCCACAGATGTGGGCAGAGATTGTGGTGCAGATTGCGGCAACGGCTCTACAAGATACTCATTCGCGTGTTCGTTCCCGTGTTCATTTGGAAGGTCATTTGGAAGGTCATTCTGATTCATATATGCTTTTCCTTAAGGCCAAAACAAAAAGCCGCCACACGCATAAACCGTTGAAGGTTTTGCATATGGCGGCTCTGGGCCTGAATTGAATTGATTTTATTTTAACGCAATAAGCCTTTTCTTGTGGTAATTAGCTGGGTGCCAAGGGCCGTCCTTGGCCTTCTTCCGTTACCAGGGCCTCGCCAAACACAAAAAAGTTTTCGCCTTCGGCATTTGATGAGGCAGGCGGCATCGGTGGCGTGCCACCTGTGCGAAGAGCGGTTCGAGACGCGCCCTCGGTAATCATGGTATTGACCGCCCGGTCAATCGTGGCCTCTTCACGCTTCGCTTCGTTTTCCACGCGCCGCGCGCCGCTTTCTTCCGTTGGAATTTGACCGTAACGCATTGTTTTCCCTTTGGCTTTAAAAGCCCAAGTTTGAAATGGGCAGGCACGTCGCACTGGTTTTGAACTGCTCCGTGCCACTCACATGAAAATTATAGGTGTTTTGGAGACGCCAAATCCGGTATTTCTCATTGGTGATGCCGAGTGTGGCTGACGAGAAAGACGGATCGGAGTAGTTTCCACCGGTGCCCATATTTAACATGACTGCTTGAGCCAGGTCGCCCCACTGCATTCGCTCTTCGCCGCGACACGCATAACGCCATCGCCGAATCTTCTTGTTGCGATAAAGTTGAAGCGTTTGGTCAGCAGAGATTTCCGCTGCTCCGGGCAGGAAGTAATGGTTCCCCTGTTTGATGGTCGTGCGCGCCCAGGAGAAAATGGCTGCATTGGGATCATCGTCAGGCAAACGCCGTTCGGCGATTCGCAGGGACGGCACCGGCAAATCCGCTGAACCCGGCATACTGCCGTAGACCACAGCGCGGTTAATCTGCTCTTCCGGCAGGCCTGTTAATTCCATCATAAACGCAATCAGGTTTACGTCTCCGCTCTGATAGTTGGCATCGGGCACTTTCCATGTGGGCCGGTTCTTGATGATTTCAGGATATTGGCCGTAAGTGGGAGAAGGCCAGGGTGTGGCTAAGGCTGTTGTTCCTGTGACCGGAATTGTAGCGCCGGTGACCTGTGAATTACCGGTCAGGGCACCCGTTGGATACGAGTAATAGAAGAGAGCATGGTCTGCCTTGCAAAATGTGTCACTAATCCAGTCTATCGGCGCGCTATTCCACGGCGGATTGAGGAAGAAGCCGCCGCCTCTGGGAGGCTGCATCAGGGGATGTTGAAAGGCGCCAACTGTATCGGTCTGGGGTGAGATTAGCGGGTAATGGAATGCCGGCAGATAAGTAACCAGACGGTTGGCTTCCTCTTCGCCCAATTCAATAGCAAGAATTTCCTTGACGCACTGGTAGCCATATAACGGCGCGCCTTTATTGAAAGACAACAGGTAGTTCAATGGATAATAACGGTGATCCACAATGCCGTGTGGCTTAAACAGGCGCATCATGGAGTCTTTTAATTGCAGCGTCATCATCCATTTGTTGGCCGCCGGGTTTGTCAATCCTAAAGTATGGATATAACCATGCAGGCGCCCTACCCACTCGGAGTAAGTGCCGTCCGTAAACTGCCATCGCATCATAATTTCAATGGGATTGAACTGTTTGACGTATTCGGTTTGCCAGTTGGCGGCAATTCGTGCCAGGACGCCCCGGTGAACCTCCAGTGACCATTCCGCGCCTGGCATGTGCGGAGGGAACGCTGTGGTTTCCCGCCCGGTTGTGCAGGCCATTGTAATGTCAATGAACGGGGCATTGTCGACGGTGAACAAACCCAGATAACGCGCGACCACTTTATCTATAAAGGGTGCTACGATGCCATCCTTGGAAGCACGCAGCTTCACCTTATAGCGCACTGCTCCCGGTTGAATTTCTGTAGTGACTTCGGCTTTAGTGCCTTCTTTGAACCATCCGTAAGGCGTGCCATCGGTAGCGTTGCCTTCGCTATCCATGCGCGGCGTCAGGCCAGGCCGGTTGACGTCGCGCTCGATTTCCGGCTCCAGCGGCTTGTAGCCTTTGGGTGAACCTTTGGGTTGCGCTTCGCCCTCGTCCAGTTTTGCCAGGTGGAGCAGCTTCGCCAGGCCGATTTCTGCCGACACGCCAAAGTGCCGCATCCGCAGCGGCCCTTTGGCCCAGGCGACATCCATCAGATCATAAGTCGCGTTCGCGTCGGTTCCTGTGCCCAGAGCAGCCTGTGAAGCAAGCAATTCGAAAAAGTGATTGTCTATGCCAACGACAAGGCGACCGGCAATGCGCAAAATGGCAAGGTCGGTTTTTGTCTCGTTGTCAAAAGTCGGAACGGGTGCGCCTTCGAGTGTTTTCCAGTTGTGCCAATTATTGTTCAGCCAATACTCCACTGTTGCCGGCGCCTGGTAATGAAATTTGACCGAGAGAGCACCGTTCGCAAATATCACACGCGAGGCCGGCGCGCTCTTTTGCCCGCGTGCTACGCCACGCCACAGAATCGGCAAAAGAAACTGTTGATTCTGAGCCAGCAAATCAATGGTTTGCACTTCAATGGAAGTGTTGGGCGCCTGAGCCGTGTGAGTCACAAAGGTAGCATCCGGCCAACGGAGCGGCTTATAGGTTTCCCAACGGCTGCGGCCCCCGACCTTTGCGCCCTTGATTGGTTTCCAGCGCAGTCGCGCAAATTCAGCGTTGCCCTTTGGCTCTTTGGGCAGGGCCGGCTGCATTACGCAGTTCTGGTAAAAGGCATAAGGGCGCGGCCAAAAGCCGGACGTAGCTGAGCTATCCGGCTTGGCGTTTTGCGCAGCGCGAATGGCTTCAGCGCCAAAATAAACGCGATCTCCGAGGAAAACAAACTGGGCTTCGTTTGAGATTGAGCGGAATTCCGGCTGCCGTCCCCAGGACTGCGCTACATCACTGTTATCCAGAGAAAAACGCGAACTTTCGCCCTGGTCACGAAAGAGAAGGCGCTGGAATATATCGGCTATTGAAAAATGGTGACTCGTGACTTTGGGAATGTAATCATCCGTATAGGCCCGGATTTGAAATTCGGCGCGCTCTTTTATCTTGATTGGCATAGCTTCCTCATCGCTTGTATCTAATTGGTGGATGGCATAAAAGTCCAGGTCAGGCCGTTATCTGTCGAGTGCCACACCTGTACATTCGAGCCGTCCTGCACCAACCACTCCAGGCCTGTATTAATGCGCGTGAGACGGCCTTTGGGCTTGCCTGGCAGCGCCGTCGCGTTCGACGAAGAGATTTTGCAAATCTCCTTTACCTGCCACAGTTTGGCATTGCCCGCTTCATCCTTTTCTTCGGTTGAACACAGCAGCACCCGCACCATGTCGCCAGAGGCCACGGAGCCAATGACTTCCGGCCCGGTTAAAGCCGTTTTTGCTTTGCCAAGGATAATAAGTGAACCCCCGCTACTGTCTTTTATCGCGTCAATTTGTGTCACGTTAGTTACCATATCTTCAATCCCATTCCATTCGCGCCCATCGTCCAGGGAGTAGCGCAAGCCAATTCCCGCGCCACGTTGATGCGGCACCAATAAATTATGTCCGGCTTGAATGAGCCGCAACGAGCCGAAAGCGCCCGTTAGAACGATGGGATCGTCGTCGCGGGCGACAAAGCTTTCATCACGTCGTGTGCGGGCGCAGCGCATGGCGCCATCGGCCCGGTGAATCCACCACCCCTGCCCTGTCCACGCATCGCGCACTCCATCAAACAGTTCATCACCGGCTTTGTGTGAGAATGTGTAGCCGGCTTCCATGTCAATGGCGCCGACCTGCCAGTGGTCGAAAACCGTTTCCAGGATGGCGCCTTCCGGCATATCACAAAGATAATCGGCGCTTTGCCAGTCGCAAAAGAATACAAAGCCGCCAATCGTCGCGACGCCTTCGGGCTTGAAGGTTTCTGTGGGCACGAAACCGCGCTCAACGTCATATTTTTGCCCCGGCGTAAAAGTGGGCCGAACAGCGCTGTTATCTAAAAAGCGCCAGGCGCCTGTTTCGCCATAGGCGGCTAATTCAGCCTCATTGCCGCTGTTGATGTCACTAACGACCGCGCAGTCTTCGCCATTGACCATTGAGGTTTTATGCTCGCCCGAACCGGCAGGGCCGCGCGGCGCCCAGGTCACAAAGTCAATGCCGCCCATGTTGATAGCGATAATATCCGCTTCCCAGGTCACTTCCTGAGCGAAAAGAATGGCGCCTTTGTAGGAGCCGTCCGGGTTGCGCTCTGCATTTTCGCGCACACGGACAAACCAATTGCCTTTGACGACGATGGAGAAACTATCAGAAGCCGAACCGTGAAAAACAATTTGTAAGATTTTGCGATACCGAAACGCCGAGGCCGAGCCGTCAAGCGGCAGCAGGCCCTCAACCGTGCCGAATTCGCCCGAATCAACGTTATCAAATTCCGAATAATCGTTACTGGTATCAAAAGCCATAAGAAGGTAACAGAACTGAGGTAACGGAGAAGCGCGGCTGTTTCCATAGCGAAAACAGCCGCGCCTTTTGCTACTGGTGCTTTACGCCGCAGCGGCTTACGCCGCAGCGGTTTACGCCGTGATGCTGATGGCGCTGGAGACGGTGTCCATTGAGAACTCCAACTTCGCATTAGGGCCTACGCCCTGCATCGAAAAGTTGTTGATCAAGTTATTGTCGATGGTGCAAGTCATGGTCTTCGAGCCACCGGCTTTTTCATCGGTGGCTTCGAGGATGATAGCGCCCATATTCAAGGAGTTCGCAGCGGCATCCAAAAACGCCGGTGGCAGCATATCGTGCAACTGATACGTGACTTTTACGGTTTCCGAGAGCGGTATGATCTGGATGGCCGTGCGCGAGAGTGGGTTGTCGTCGCCCCAGTCAAAGTTGGTGTTCACGCGCTCCAGTTCGTTGGTGACAGTCACTGTCACCGATTTCAGAATGCTCTTGAATTCGGTTAAGGTGCCGCCCACGTCTAAAAGCCAACGCGCGTGTTGCCACATCAAAGGCGCGCCACCGGCGGCGATGACGGCAGCCGGCGCACCTGTGGCCGACTGGGCAGCGCCAGCACGGTCAAGGGCAATAGCCCACATTTCCGAGGATGCTGTGACTGGCGAGTTGGGCTGATCGGTAAAGGTGAAGCTGAATTCACGCATCAGCGCGTAACGCGCTAACCAGGAAAAGCCCCGCCCGTATTGATCGAGCGCGCCGCCGCCAAAGGTAAACACCGGCAAGCCCATGAACGTCGAAGTGCCGCCTAAGCCGGCGCTCCGCAGTCCATAACGCAGAAACCCATAATTGCCGATGCGATGGTTGGTGCGAACCGTAATGTCACGGCGCCCTTTGCAGAGTTGCAGCGCTTGATAAGCGCCAACGCCGCGAATTTCACCGCCGTTCTGCCCGATTTGAAACGTGGGCACATCTGAATAACCGACATGCGCCAGGCTCGCCGGCGCGGCAGGCAGAGTTTCGACGCCAGGCATGATCATACCTGCGCCCCCATCGCCGTTGCTGGTCTCCAGTCCGAATTTTGCAAAGGCGCTTTGTCCGCCTCGCGCCAACAAGCCACCGTATGTGGCTTCATGCACTGTAGCTGTCATAGCCATACCCCCTCGGCCCAGAGGTTCCCGTTGGGAACTGTAAAAACAAAAAACCGCGTGATTCGGTTAAGAATCACGCGGCTCTGGGCCTGAAAATGAATTTGGGGCCGCTATGCGTTTAGCTTTTCGCTTGTGCTTTTCGCGTATAGCTTTGTGGCGGCTCTCGGATTTAATTTTGAAAACGCTCTGCTTTGTGAAATAAAGACAGCGTATGACTGCTCTTATTTTACGCCAAGAACATAAAAAACGCTAAATACGCTTAAATGTGGGGCATTTAGTCGGCTCTTTAAAAAGCCCTTTAAATGCCTGGCTCGTAAATGTTGGCGGCATCCGGGTCAGGTGACTGAATAACATCCAGATTCAAATAGCATCCACCATAAAGGCTTTTCTCATTTTTGGGAATGGCGCGCACCGCACCGGGCGCGAGGCTTGTCCACAAGCGCTGATTGCTCCTGTTGCGATAACCGATTTGATAGCCAAGCATAACACCCAGGGATAGATGAGCCAATAAAGAGCTATCCCTCACCTGCTCATCTGTTAACGTCGCTCGATACACAACCCAGATGCAGGTTGTATTGTTGGACATCTGCGCACCCGGCCCCAACGGCAGAAATTCGCTTTCACTGCCAACCACAATGCAGGGAAAATTCTTTTCATTGTCCAGGTTCACGCCGCCCGTATGGAACTCCTCAATCTGGGGCAAGGCATTCTTGCCGGTGCGATTGTTTTTCGTGTTGTAGCGCGTAATCATACCAGGCATCTTAGCGGCCAGCACTTCCTTGACACCGGCCCAAACTTTGTCCAGGCGAATGTTCGAAGCGTTAAGACCATCCCACAGTTCATCAATGGACGGATCAGGCATAACAGGCACAGGCATGAAAGTTCTCCTTCAAAGTGGTTCTGCGAACCATGGTTCAGTATATGGCTACATATAACGCTAAGCTTGTTAGTTTGCAGTTAATATCCTCGCGGCCTTATCAATTCGTTTCGCTTCATCAAACGTGCAGTTAAATCTCGGAACTTCAGTAAGACTGATCTGCATCTCCCTATCCAAATAAACTGCAAAATTAGACCACCCATCGCTTGCTAACTGCTGACAAATACGTTTCCACTGCCCTTTCGAGAACGTGCGCCATTCAGTGCATTCCATTATTTCCCTCTTCTTGTGGCAACGCCATGCGCAGTAGGCTGGTCACATATACCTATTCGACCAGGCCAAAGATATTATCGGTCATTTGCTCAGCGATTTGCCGACTTCTGGCTTGCCGGATGGCGCGCTGTATTTCGCCGTCCAATTGTCTTAGATGCTGCAAGGGCGCATAAGTCCAGGGGCCGTGTGGCTGCATCCTCATGGTGCCGTGTGCGAGCAACCAGGCATAGGGCTGCGTGTTCCAGAAGCGCACTTCAAAGCCCTTTTCATCGCGCGTCCAATCCCAATGCCACGATTTCTCGAAGTCACCGGATTGCCGATTGATAACAGACAAACTCGGCACACTACCCCGCACGCCTTTGACATGGTTTAAGGATTTGCCGCCCACCACGCCTGGAACACGCCGGCCTTTGAACTGGCTATCGCCTTTGGCCCAACTTTTGGCATAACCGAAAGGATGCCCCAGGCGGCGCAAGTCCTTTTTCGTCAGCGGCCCGCGCGACATGGCTTTGAGTTGGCCCAAAACCCGTTCACCAAACTGCTCGATAAAAGCGAGGTCATCACTGCCCAGTTCCTCCATGCGCGCAATGTTGCGGCGCAGAGCAATCACGGTCGAATTGTCGGCATCTTTAAAAATACGCACTGCAGGATGCCCCACTACGCGCAAGACATTCGGCTCCAAGACGCTGCCATCTTCCATATCAAGATAACCACTCGCCTGACTCTTGCCATTGGTTATACGCCGTCGTCCGGGCACCGGCCCCAGACCAGGCGGGAAATACTCTGCTTCTTGCGGGAAATACTCTGCTTCTTCAGGCCGCTCGGCAACCACGCTGCCCCGTCCCCAGGTGTGAACGTTAAATGTGTCCATTACACTCCACCTCGTTTGCAATGCCACGTAAGGGCACACTGATAGCGGCCAACAGTGACCTGCAAACCCTCGCCAGATTTATCAGGTAAGTGCAAGAATTCTATGCACAGCAAACGAATCTGCTTACAATAACGACTTTTATCCCAATTCCACCAATAAGGCTCCGATTTTGAAGCTTGTCGAAAAGTGAATTTCATCGTCCATTCGCCAACGGCAGGATTGTCAGATTTAAACGCTGCACCAGTTTTTCGCCCGCTAAGTTATTGCGCGCCGGTCGCTGGGCATCACCGCGAAATATCAGCCGAGGCCGCCGCAAATACATAATGGAATAGGTTTCGCCCTCGCCCGGCCCATCGGTCAGCCAGTTAATGCTGCTGGGTGTAAATGGATTGCCAGCATTATCCTGCGTGCCGGTGACGAGTTCCCAATCCTCGCCCTCGACAAACTGCGTTAAACCCTGCTCGATGCGCAGCACCTCAAAAACAAAGGGATGCGACAAGGTGTCATCGCCGCGCTCGATGATTTGGCGGGCCTCTTCTTCGCGATCCATAAGCACTACACGGTCTTGATTGCCCAGGGTGATTTGATTGGCCATGCTAATCCACTTTGCCTGCCCGGAAGGCACGCGGCCAAATTCAGGGACATAAATGTCTTTGTTGTAGTCGTAGATAACCGCCACAACATCAGCCGCCAGGGCCAATGAAGAATAAATCTGACCATCTTCGCAGTCATACTCGCAGCCTTCAGAGCGTGAGCTTTCGTTAGCTGCGTTTTGGTTCTGGCAGTCAGGGCAGGGTGTAGCGTGATAAACCGCCACAGTTTCACCGCGATCTGATACCAGTTCGGCAATTTCTTCAGCGTCAATATCCATCCACGGATCAGCCATTTATCACTTCCTTCTCACGCAATCATGAAATCTACGCCGCCCGTGAACTCTTTCAGCGAATCCTTGGCGTCTTTAACATCTTTCGTCAGGTCAGCGATCTCCTGTTGAAAGCGGCCCGCCTGATGGGTTTGGGAGATGCCGTCAATGGCGACCGAGCCACCGCCGGCGCCTTTGGCAAATCGCGTATTTTTCAGGATTTTGAGCGCGGCCAGGGCTTTTACGCCCGCCGCGACCATGTTGATTTCCTCAAAGTCCGGGCAGGCATCATTCAGGTCATCTTCATCGGGGTTGAAGTCATACGGTAGAAAACCGGCTGTATAAGCTACGGAAAACAAAAGCGGCACGGCATTACTGCGCATCATTCCGCCCAATATCGGTAACATCAGAGTGCCGTTATTAACACGAGCCACCCCACTACCATACAACGCTACGATGTGGATATGGCCCAGGCGCGCTTCAGGAGCCATCCAATCCTGTGGAAAACGCCACAGTTGCCCCTGAGCCTCGCTGCTCCAGCGGAGCGCGGCGCCCTGAATCGAGACAACGGGACGCTTTTTCAAGCGCACCGAAACCGGCCCGCGCGTAAAATCATCAGCGTGGTAGGTGTAAGCATCTTCGAGCTTGTCGTAGTCGCCAGCAGCCTGGGCCGTGCGTCGCGTCAAACCCGCCGCGCCGGAACGCGACACGATGCGCGTTTCAATCAAATGCACCGAGCATTGGGTTTCAATCTCGCTTTGGGCTTCGCGCACCAACGTTTCAATTTCGGTGTTGCGCTCTTGCTCCGTAGTGCCAAGCGCATTGATAAAGCGCGCCATTGAAGTGCCGGCCAATGATTTCTTGACTTGAGCAGCAGAGACGATAATTGGTTTGGGCATGAAGAAACTCCACAGACAACTCCGCTTTTAGCGGCGCTCTGATTCAGATTCAGCAACCGGCTTTCCCCCTGGCTTTTCGCCCGATGCGTCGTTGAGGTTTTTAGAAAGGCGATAGATGCGCGCTTTCAAGTCGCGCGAGGTGGTAAAGACGTGGCTGATTTCGGAGCGCATTTCCTTGCGCAGGTATTTATCTTCGACAGCGTGCTGGGTTTGGCCCGCTTCCATCGGAAAACTGAATTTAACGCGCAGTTTATTGTTTCTTCCGTAGCCGTTTGGAATTAGCTCAGGAGACTTCCAGCCAATGCATAAGAGCGCGACCGCCAGGTCGAACTCTTCAGTAACAAGACGCGGTGCTTTTATTTCCTGGTCGTTTTCTTGTTGTTGTTTTCTTTGCAGGACTAAAGGGTGGTTAGGATTCATTTTCTTCCAATCAAAACAGAAACTTTTTACAAAAACAAAAGAGCCGCGCCTCTAAAAGAAGCGCGGCTCTTGGCCTTTAAAATTAAGCGACAGGTTACGACTGTGGGGTTGTGGACGGCTCCGCAGGAGGCTCCGCCAGT
>DASWNL010000727.1:0-8634 GCA_036399215.1 Abditibacteriaceae bacterium | reverse complement strand
CAGTTTGGAAAGTGCCATTGTTGATAATGCCGATTTCGCGGGCATGATTGGCAACCGTATTAAGCGAATGGCTCACCATCACCACCGCCATTTCACGTCGCGCGTGTAATTCATCAATCAAGGCCATGACAGCGCGCTCAGCGACAATGTCTAAATCATTGGTATGTTCATCTAAAACCAAAACTTGTGGGGCACACGCCAGTGCCCGCGCGATAAGTGCGCGCTGCTTTTGGCCGCCTGATAAATCACGATATAACTTTTCCGCGTGCGGCGCGATGCCTGTTTCTTCCAGCGATTCCATCGCCCGATCTCGGTCAGAGGGTGAAGGCCGCTTCAAAGCGCCAATCTGGCCATAGCGACCCATCAAAACCACATCTAAAACCGTAAAGGGAAAGAGTTCTTCAACAGTTTGCAACTGCGGCACATAACCGTAGCGCAATTTCGGCACGCGAGTTAGTTGTCCACTTTTAGGGTGCATTAAACCCAAAAGCCCGCGCAATAGCGTGGTTTTGCCAGCCCCGTTAGCGCCCACGATAGCTAAATAATCGCCCGAATGCAAGGCAAATGACACGTTTTGCAAAATGTGGCGCCGTCCATAGCCAAGCGCTACGTTTTCAAAGCGCAACAGTTCACTGCGCTCCTGGTTTTCAGCTTTCATTAGCGCAGCGCCTGCCTGGTTTTATCTACCAGCAAATCCATGAAATCAAAGTAGTTTTTCGTGCCGAGCGAACCTACCGAATAGGGCGCGATCACATAATCAACACCCAACTGGCGCTTGATCAATTCAGGGTATTTCGTAGAGTAAATGCTTTCCACTAAAACCGCTTTGACGCCGTCGGCCTTCATGCCGCTCATCAAGCGATTAAGATGCGCGCCGGAAGGAGGAATGCCCGGCTTCGGCTCTAACGTATCGTAGATGCGCAGGCCAAAACGGCGCACGAAATACTGATAATTTTCGTGATATGTCACAACCGATTTGCCTGCGTAGGGCGCCAACTCTTTCTTCCAGCCTTCCAGGCGCCGATCAATTTGCTTGTAAAAATCGGCCAGTTGACCCCGATAATAATCGGCATTCTTTCCATCCACGCGAATAAGGCCGCGCACGATATTACGGGCCACGAATTTGGCATAAACAGGATCATAAAAATAGTGCGGATTGCCACTGGGATGCACGTCACCACTGGCGCCGGTGATGCTGGAATTAGGCTTATCCACGATTGGAATCTCTGCGGATGCGTCCACATAACCACTACCGCTCTTGTTCAATTTGGCATTGCCGGCTGCATTCATCAAGGCATCCATCCAATTGTCTAATCCCAGTCCCGAACGCACTACTAAATCGGCTCTGCGCACGCGCTGCACCAAACTGGGGCGCGGCTCGACGCGGTGATAATCGTTGTTCGGCGGCGCGATAACATCCACGCGCACTTTGTTGCCGCCCACTTCGCGCGCAATGGCGCCCAGTTCAGGAATGGAAGCCACAACTTCGGTGGCTGCTTGCCCTTGCTTGAAGAAGGTCAGTAAAGCTAACAAAAAAAACAAATTCCTCATAGTGATTCCTCTGAACCCCATCCCCGGCCCTTCCCCTTGATACGGCAAAAGGGAAGGGAGAACACAGGCATTATGCCCGAAAAAGTAATAGATTATTCGGAGTGTAATGCTCAAGTCTCCCTTCCCCTTACTAAGGGGAAGGGCCGGGGATGGGGTTTAAATTACTCCACATTATGCGTATGCGGCCCTAACCCCGCCGTGAATTGCAAGCGCAATTCGTTGTAAGACTGTCCGCCGCGCCGTCCATGCGTGCCCATCGCGCGCAGGTAAAACTGCTCGGTCAATTGCCTGGTATAAATCAGCGATGCCGCATTTTCACGCTGTCCGGGCACTTGCGGAAAATCCGATTTTTCATATAACAAGCCAACATCATCAAACCTGGTAAAGCGATAGTTCGCCAGACCATAGTAACCATTTGAGTTCGCCGTTAAAAGCCCGCCGGACGGCTTGTATTTGAAATACTCGCCGCGCAACAGCAAGCGCTTATTGTTATTCATGTAACGGCGATACGTCAAATCGGCGCCGTATAATTGCACCCGTCCCTGCGAAGTCGCGCCTGTATCATCATCAATAGCCGAAAGTCCCTGCGCGAGTGAAAAGCCGCCGTCCAACTCGCCATTTTTTCCAATAGGATGTCCCAACCACAAGCGCGCGTTATAGAAACGGTCATAAAATCCCGCGCCGCTGCCAGATGGCACACCACCAAAAAACGGATCGGTGGGGTCAGTGACATTCACCTGCGCTTCGGTGCCTTCGCCGTTAAAAATGCCCAGGCTGGCCCGCGCAAACAACTTTCCTTTAGTCGGCAAAACGTAATGCAAGTTCACACCTTGTCCCACCAAAGCCTCTTCCGCCACCATGTTACGAATCGGCAGCAATTGGCGGGGATACTGCCACGAATGAGGATGCAATTCGCCCGTGCGTCCAAAGGGCGCGAACTTTTTGCCGACGTTTAAATTGACTCCCTTACCCAAGTTCAAGAAAGTCAGATAGCCTTCTTCCAAACCAAACGGCTCATCTTCGCCCGGCGCGCCGACAATAAACGCATCAGCTTTGACACCAGGATAAACATAACCCTGAATGCTTAGTTCCGCCTCCGATAATTGCACCTTGTTGCGCTCATCATCGCGCTTGTCAGATGACAACAGGCCCTTGCCCTGCAACACCAAACTGATGTCCGGCAGCAAAAGGTAATTGCGGCTACCCGTAGATGAAGGTTGTGAGCCTGTTTTAGAAGTTTCGGTTTCCAACGGCGGCACAGTCGTGGGAGGCACCGTTGGTGGGGCTGTTGAGGGCGCACCGTTTTTGGCTTTTAACTCTTCAACATCGCGCAGTAGCTTTTCCCACAGGGCGCGCGGCACCATAATCATTTCGCCGTTTTCAATCGGCGCTTTGGGCTGTGCCGATTGCTGAGTTGTTGCCGGTGTTCCACCGGGGTCAATTGGCAAATCTTCGATGTTGGCGCTGCTTTTTGGTGTATCAGCAGCCTGCAATGGCAAAGCACCGCTTATTCCAGCAATAAAAACGCCCTTCAAAATCAGATTACGAACTGCCATTTTCATTTCCCTGTAATTGATAAAGTAAACGCAATTTCAACAGCCTGTCAAATTTTTTAGTGGCCGTGCATGAACAGCCTGGTCATGCCATAGACAAAACCGAATCCCATAACGGTGGCGCACATGATGATAATTCCCTCATCTTTATGATGCGCTTCGGGAAGTAAATCGCAAGCGCCGATATACAGAAAACTGCCACCCGCCACACCCAACAAAAAGCCGCTCATAGAATCGCTTATCGGTAAAATCGCATACGAAAGCGCGCCCCACACGATAAAAGATGCCGTCATTGCTGTTGAAAGAAAAACCTGGCGGCGACCCACACCGGAGCGCAGAAGTAAAGCACCGAGGCTAATGCCCACTGCTACCTGGTGCAGAATTAAAGCGCCGATAACTAAGACACCCGCAACACGCGAAACGCCAAAGGCCGCTGCTGTAATTAAGCCGTCAATGAAGTTGTGCAGCCCAACACCAAGCAGCGTTGTGGAGGCATGAGTGTGAATGGGGCCATGCACATGATCATCGTCATGCACATCACAACTGCGATGGCGGCAAGCGTGAAAATGCGTTAAGCGTTCTACAATATAAAGCACCATAAAACCTAACCCGGTGCCGGTTAAGGCTTGCGAATGGGCTTTTTCCAAACCTTCGGGCACCAATTCAAAAAGCGCCGTCGCCAGCATCATGCCGGCTGAAAAGCCAATCAGCATCGCCAACCGATTGACCGAGAGCCACGCCTGCGCCGCCGAAGGCAATGCCGAGCCGAAAACCAGCGACCCGGCAGCGAGCAGAGCAAAAAAAGTGGACGAAACAACTTCAGGCATGGCGATATTGAAAACTTGTTACCAATAAGAACTATAGCTGATAAGCGCAGCAGAGCGCAAGTGGGAATATCAAGCTTTCAGTCGCAGCAAGCGCAAGCCGTTAAGAATGACCAGTAAACTGGCGCCGACATCAGCGAACACGGCCATCCATAAGGTGGCATAACCAGCCAAAGCGAGGGCAAAAAATAGCGCCTTAATGCCCAGTGCGAGGACGATATTTTGCCATAACACGCGCAATGTGGCGCGGCTAATTTTGAAAAACAAGGGCAGCAGGCGTAAGTCGTCTTGCAACAGCGCTACATCGGCGGTTTCGAGGGCGACAGCCGTTCCTCCTGCGCCGGGGCAAAAACCAATTGTGGCGCGAGCCAGAGCCGGGGCGTCATTGATGCCATCGCCCATCATGCCAATAGCGCCAAACTCGCTTTCAAGTTCGGCAATGGCGTTCAGTTTTTCTTCGGGCAACAGTTCGCCATGCTGGCGCGTGATGCCCAACTGTTTACTGACAGCCTGCACCACGCGCGCGTTATCGCCAGATAGCAGAATCGGCATGATGCCTTGCGCTATTAATTGCGCAATGACTTCCGCCGCTTCGGGGCGGGGCGCATCAGCAAGAGCAAATAGCGCCAAGATTTCTTGTTTTTTACCTAAGAAAACAACGGTTTGTCCTGTATTTTCCAATTCTTCCGCTATCGGAGGCAATTCAGCGCCGTTTTCCTGTGCCAGGCGGAGATTGCCGAGCCAGAAACTTTGGCTTTCTATTTCGCCGCGCACGCCGCGCCCCGGCAAAGCCGCGAAGCTTTCAACGGGCAAAACCTTTTCGCCCTGCGCTTGCCACTTTTCCCAGAAAGCAACAGCCAGAGGATGTTCAGATAAAGAGTTCAAACTGGCGGCGATCTGCAAAACCGATTTTTCATCTTGAGTTAAAGCAATGATTTGCGTGATCTGAGGCCGGCCTATGGTCAGCGTGCCGGTTTTATCAAAAGCCAGAGCGCGCAAGTTGCGGCCTTGTTCGAGATATAGGCCACCTTTAATAATCAGGCCCTGCCGCGCCGCTAAGGTCAGGCCCGAAACAACTGTGACCGGCGTGGAAATCACTAAGGCACACGGACAAGCGATGACCAAAAGCACTAAGGCGCGATAAAAATAGGTGGCCCAATCTCCTGTAAAAAAGAGCGGCGGCACAATCGCAAACAAAAACGCCGCTAAGACCACAAGAGGCGTATAAATACGCGCGAAAGAATCCACAAATCTTTGCACGGGAGCGCGCTGTGCCTGCGCTTCTTGCACGGCGCGAGCAATGCGTGCAATGGTGGAATCGTTTTGCGTTCGCGTTACTTCAAAAGTGAAACTGCCCTGCCCGTTGACGCTACCCGCGAAAACTTCATCGCCGCGTGATTTTTCAACCGGAACGCTCTCGCCCGTAACCGGCGCTTGATTAACTGCCGATTGGCCTTCATGAACCCGGCCATCCAAAGGCACGCGCCCACCGGGCCGCACGCGGGCAATTTGTCCAACTTCGATATTTGACGCGGCCATCTCGTGCCAATGGTCACCATGCAAAACTTCGGCTGTATCGGGCGCTAAGGCTTCGAGTTCTTGAATAGCACGACGCGCGCGGCCTAAAGCCTGAGCTTCGATTACTTCCGATAAGGCGAAGAGAACCGTGACCATGGCCGCTTCAGGCCAATGCTGAATAATTAACGCGCCGCCAACTGCCAATGCCATCAACACATAAATGTTCAGCGTGCGATTTTTTAAAGCCAGCCAGGCTTTTTGTAAGGGCGCGCGGCCACTGAGCAGTAGAGCACCTAACGATAAGGCAATGACTGGCGGCGCATGTTCACTGCGTATTGCAATCGCCCAGGTTTCTGCGCCTGCCGCTAAAATTCCAGCCGCGCCCAGTTGCATCCAATCGCGTCGTGCTTGAGATTTTCCGACTGGTTTTGAAGTGCTCCCATCCAACAATCTCGGCTCCATGCCGAGCGAATCGAGGATATTTAAAAGTTGATCGGCATCACCTTCGTGCTCAACTGTCAAGCGCCGTTGCAACAAGTCAAAATGCAGTTGTGTGATGCCGTTTTCGTCACGCAAGCGGTTACGAATCAGTTGCTCTTCCACCGGGCAATCCATATGCTCCAGATGAAAAACTGTGCGCGTAGTCATGATATTTTATCCACGAAGGACACGAAGAGAGACGAAAGGAATAGCCGCAACAAAACACAAAAATCGCAAAAGCGAAAGGGTTAGAAAAAGTAACTCGCTCGTTTATTTTGTGTTTTCTGCGCCTTTTCGCGGCTATTCCTTTCGTCTCTCTTCGTGTCCTTCGTGGATGATCTTATTTTTTGCGCGTTTTTTTAGAGGCTGCACAGTCCGGGCAAAGGCCATAAATCGTCAGTTCATGGTCTTCAACAATAAAACCACCGGCAATCGGCTGGCCTTTGGGGAAATGCACCGGGCAAACGTTGATGTCGAAAACCTGCTCGCATTGGCGGCATTGAAAATGTTCATGATGGCCCAAACCGGTTTCTTCGTAACGTGTGTCCCCAGTGGGCAAAACCACGCTTTGAATGCGTCCGGCTTCCTGTAAAAGTTTTACAGTGCGGTAAACTGTGGCAATGCCAAGACTCGGAAAAATCAGGCAGGCGCGCTCGTGGATTTCGGGCACGGAAAGTGGGCCGCTGGCCGCTTCGATCACCTGAAAAATCGCCTCGCGCTGCCGGGTCTGGCGCTGACCAAGTTGCGTGGAATCCATGCTTCGATTATACGCTTATTGATAAGCATTTTCAACAATGAAAAGCATCTCGACTTCGACCGCACGAGTTACTAATCCGACAAAAACTTTCTCCTCAGGCTGGAAATGGCCGCTCTTGATCGCATTGTTGCTGTCAGGCGGCGCGGGTTTTAGCTTTTGGCGCTTGCGCCCGGCCCCGGTTGCTCAAAATCCGACACCGGTTATAACATCAGCAGACACGCCGGTTTACGCGCAGAAATTAGGTTGGAAAGTTATTGGCATTCACCCACACGATACCCGCGCGTTTACGCAGGGTTTAACGTGGCATGAAGGTGGTTTTTACGAGGGCACAGGCATGGAAGGCCGCTCGCAATTGCGGCGTGTGGAGTTTCCCAGCGGGCGCGTGTTGCAAAAGCGCGATTTGCCCCCCGAAGTTTTCGGCGAAGGCATCGCTTTAGCCGGGGACAAGATTTATCAGTTGACCTGGCAATCACGCATTGGCTACGTCTTTGATCGTGCTTCTTTTAAACTTCTGCGCCAATTCACTTACTCTAATGAAGGCTGGGGTTTAACCTATGATGGCCAAAACTTGATTCAAAGTGACGGCAGCGCTATCTTGACTTATCTCGATCCCCAACACCTGCAACCAGGACGGCAACTAAAAGTGACGATGAACGGGCAGCCGCTTGCCAGACTGAATGAACTGGAATGGGTGAACGGCGAAATCTGGGCGAACGTATGGCACAGCGATTGGGTGGTGTGTATTGATCCGATAAGCGGTCAGGTGCTTCGTTACTTCGACTTTAAAAATCTTCTGCCTGATAAAATGCGAACAGGGCGTGAAGATGTTTTAAACGGCATCGCTTATGACGTTGAGAAGAAGCGGCTTTTTCTCACCGGCAAATGGTGGCCGAAACTCTTTGAAATCAAGGTGCTGGACGGAACAGCGTAGATTTTCTCATGAATTTTTTGCCTTTTGACAAAGACTTTTTGGAAACAACTGCGGACATCGTCAATCCGCTTTTAGTGGTGTGGTTTTTGGTGGCGTTTCTGTGGCGTGTTCGCACAGACCGAAGCTTTCGCGGTTTTGGATTTTTCATGCGCGCTTTTTTGGCGTTGCTGGTTTCGTTTGGCTTAGGACGCGTCAATGGCGAACTGGAAATCTGGCGTGGCTTGCCGCTTGATCCGGGCGATTACGAGTTTCCCAGTGGCCATATGTGCTTCGCTGTCAGCCTGGGAGTTTCACTGGTGCTACTTTACCGGCGCTTCGTGTTTTTGGTGGTGCCCTTACTCGCGTTATACGGCGCGCTGATTGTGTTTTTGGGTTATCACGGCTGGCTCGATGTCATCGGCGCCTGGGTTTTGATGGCGCCTTTGGCATGGATTATTCACAAAGAGGCCAGGCGCAAATTGCAACAGCCGATTGAGTCGTAACTTTTTGTTTTGCCATCGGTTACAATAAAGCAGAGTTCGGTCATGAAGCAAATCATCCCGGCACTACCCGATAGCGAAAAACCTCCTGTTCCCAACCGTGTTCTCGGAGATGCACCAGAGCCGGAACAAGGCCGCGCGCCTTTTAAGCCGCTGTTTTTTATCGTTGTTTTCGCAGTGTTTTACGGCATTTTTTCATTAGGTAGTTGGTCAGGGCGTCACTCACCACATCCGCCACCCACCGGGCCATATGAGACATCCGATAAAATGCCGGCCAGTGCGCAAAGCAAAATTATTGTTCATGTCGCAGGCGCGGTGCGACGGCCCGGCGTTTATACATTACCATTAGATGCGCGTATTCAAGACGCTCTTAAGAAAGCAGGCGGCGCTTTGCCAAGCGGCAACCCAAACGCCTTAAATTTAGCCGCCTGGGCCGAAGATGGATCACGCATTGAAGTGCCGTTTAAAACCAAAGTCGCAGGCAGTGAATCGAGTCATGAAGCGGATGACCAGCCATTAATTACCGTTGCCAGGCCGCCGG
>DASWNL010000726.1:0-3608 GCA_036399215.1 Abditibacteriaceae bacterium | reverse complement strand
ATTTCAGGCGCGTTGAACCTGTTACCACTTCAGGGCCGACAAAAGGGGCGATAAGGACATCGCATAAGGGCGCCATCGCCGCTTGCGGATTGGTGGTTACACCGGCAGTAAAAACACCATTATCACGGGCGAATTGCAGAGCGCCCATCACATAAGGAGTGCGCCCTGATGCCGTGATGCCAACAACCGAATCATCAGCGGTCAAACCGGCTTCTTGCAAAACCAGCGCGCCGTTTTCAGCAATATCCTCGGCACCTTCTTGCGAGCGAAACATGGCTTCACGCCCACCGGCTATAAAGCCTTGCACCCATTCAGGCGGCGTGCCGAAAGTGGGTGGACATTCGCTGGCATCTACAACACCCAGACGTCCCGAAGTGCCCGCGCCCACATAAAGCAAGCGTCCGCCACGTTTCATGCGCTCAGCAACAGCGTCCACCACCTGCGCCACTTCATCCAGCACTAAGGAAACAGCAACCGCGACTTTCTGGTCTTCGGAATTAATTAGTTCTAAAGCCTCGCGGGTGGGTAAACGCGACAAGTCTGCCGTGCGTGGGTTGACGGCTTCGGTTGGTAAATGAGAAAGATCAGACATGAAAGTTGTTTAGCTCCATCCGTGTTCCAACATTTGCTTTAAGTAATCGGCGTATTCGGTCTTGCCCAGACGCTCAATCTGTTTTTCAACGCCCTGTTCATCAATGTAACCCATTTGAAAAGCGATTTCTTCCAGACAGGCCACTTTTAAGCCCTGACGCTTTTCTATGGTTTGAATGAAATTTCCTGCTTCCAGCAACGATTCGTGTGTGCCGGTATCGAGCCACGCGGCACCTCTCCCTAATTTTTCCACACGAAGCTGCTTCTTTTCTAAATAGGCGCGGTTGACATCGGTAATTTCCAGTTCACCACGCCAAGAAGGTTTGATTTCTGCGGCAATGTCAGTTATTTGGTCATCGTAGAAATAAAGCCCGATAACTGCATAATTCGATTGCGGCTGCGCGGGCTTTTCTTCGATGGAAACCACTTGCCCCGCTTCATCGAACCCCAACACGCCATAGCGTTGCGGGTCGCGCACCCAGTAGCCAAATACCTGCGCGCCGCTTTTTAATTGGGCCGCGCTTTGTAACTGGGCGCTTAATCCTTGCCCGTAAAAAATATTATCGCCTAAAACCAGGCACGCAGAGCCGCCGCCAATAAATTCCTTACCAATAATAAACGCTTGAGCCAAACCTTCAGGACGCGGTTGCGGAGCGAATTGAATGTTGACCCCGAATTGGCTGCCATCACCGAGCAAACGCTGAAACAAGGGTAAGTCATGCGGTGTGGAAATCAGCAGAATATCTCGAATGCCGGCCAGCATCAAAACCGAAAGTGGATAGAAAATTAGCGGCTTATCGTAAACCGGCAACAGTTGCTTGGAGACGGCTTGAGTCAGAGGATATAAGCGCGTGCCACTGCCGCCCGCCAGAACAATGCCTTTCATGAATGCCTTTTCGTAATTTCCTCCGTAGTTTTGCCGCGCTTCTCTTTTGCCGCAATAAATATCTGATTTGTCCCGTTTTAACACTATGGCATTGAATATGCAAAAGCATCAGGCAGACGTTACTTAGACGTTACTTTTAAGGAGGACTTAAAATCATGGCAGTAGATTCTGAAGCTCGTTCAAGTGGCAATTCTGCAATGGTAATTGCCTTAGTGGCCATCATCTTGGTGGCGATTGGCGCCTTTGCTTTTATGAATAGCAATCGCACCACCGAAGTAGTCGGTGTTCCCGGCCCTTCATCTACCACGACAATTGTTGAAGGCGCACCCGCTGCGCCAGCGCCGGACATCAAAGTTGAATCGGCGCCGCCGGTTGTTGTAAATGGTGGCTCCGGCACTTCCGGTTCCAGCAGCACGACCACCAAAACTGAAACCACAACCAGTGGTGGTGGAAGCTAAAACTTTCCCTGAATTCCGAAGGAGGAATTTCCAATGGCTTACGATCCCGAAGCCCGCGCACAAAGCAATTCGGCCATGATTATCGGCGTTGTCGCCTTAGTTCTTTTAGTCGGCGGCGCCCTGGCTTATTTTTCAACCCGTAATCCGAATCCTGACGTTGCTGTAGTTCCGGCACCAGCCAGAGATACCGTGGTTGTCGAACAGCCAGCCCCCGCTCCAGCCTCGCCTGTAGTAATTGAAAAGCCATCATCGACAGTTGTCGTCACGCCACCGGTGACACGCACAGTTGAGAGGAACACCACTGTGACTCGCGAGCGGACTGTGCCCGTTACGCCACCCGCCCGCTCAGCGGAAACTCGCACGGAAACCAACGTGACGGTCAATGTGCCACCGGCGGGAAGCGGAGCAGGCGGCTCTACCGAGCCGAATCGAACCACACTGCAACCGCAGGCCGGCAGTGATCCTGCCGAACCGGCGCCAACAGCCGCGCAGTAAAACTCAATAACCAATAAATTAGAAAGCCGCACTAACTTTAAAGTTAGTGCGGCTTTCTATTGAACGGAGAGAGAGGGATTCGAACCCCCGGAGACTTGCGCCTCAACGGTTTTCAAGACCGTCGCATTCAACCACTCTGCCATCTCTCCAGTGAATTAAGAATTGAGAAAGTGACTCCTCTCCCTGTGGGAGAGGGGCGTCAACTCTTCATTCTTAATTTTACATTTTTAGCGCCCACCTGTGGAGCCAAAGCCACCAGTTCCACGTTGGGTTTCTTCCAAATCATCTACAATTTCGATAATTGGCTGCTCAACTTTAGCAATGACCATTTGGGCAATGCGGTCACCTTTTTTCACTTCAAACGGCTCGCGGCCCAAATTGGTAAGAATCACCTGCACGGCGCCCCGAAAGTCGCTATCAATGGTGCCGGGCGAGTTCATCAGTGTAATGCCATGTTTAATCGCCAGGCCTGAACGGGGCCGCAATTGCGCTTCATAGCCTTCGCTGATGGACATTGAAAAGCCCGTCGCCACCAAACGCGTTTCGCCAGGAGATAAAACGCAGTTTTCCGCCGCTCTCACATCCATGCCCGCCGCACCCGGCGTTTGATAGGCCGGCAACTCAACACTTTCATGGCTTGGCTCGCGCTTGAAACGCAAAATTGGTTTTTGGGGATCACTCATCGAAATCGTCCAAATCCTCCAGTTGCTTTTGAATACGCCTTTGGCGACGGGCGCGGCGCGACACATTGGTTGAACCTTCAATGGCTATGGGATGATCTTCGAGGGCAGTCTTTAAAGCTCTTTCTTCCTCGCCCGATAGTGGCTGATTTGTTTTGCCGGCCATCACCGGTTTGCCAAAGCAGCGGCTTTCCTGACGCCCAAATAGCGCTGTGATGATAGCGCCGTTTAAATCACCATCCAGCAGCGCTAACGAAAAAGATTGCTGCCCCGACACATCATGAAAGGCATCGAAACGCACCATGCCAACGTGTTGCATACAGCCCTGCGTTGTATCAATCAGTTGTGCCAGACGCACTTCTATAGCATCGCAGCGCTGCCCGGCGCGACGCCCTTCTTCAACGGTGTAATGCAGCAAAGATTCGAGGTCTTCGCCTGAGCCTCCCGTCAGCAAGCGCCGCAATTGTCGTGACAATTTTTGCACGCGGCTATTCAGTG
>DASWNL010000725.1:0-3977 GCA_036399215.1 Abditibacteriaceae bacterium | reverse complement strand
CTGTTGTAGCACCGGGCACGATGCCGACTGAAGCATTGGCGGCGTGGGCGACTTCCAAAATCGCGTTTAAGTTGTCGCGCTCTTCTTCAAGCGAGCCAAAGCGTGTGCCAGACGCAAAATGCGCCACATTAATATGCACTTTCAAGCCCTGCGCGCCGCCGCGCAAAGCCGCCTGCGCCAGTTGCACATCATTGCGCGGTAGAGAAACCAATAGCGTGAAATCTTGATTTAAAAGCTGATTACGAAGTTGATTCATAGTTTTTGTTGGCTATTGCTCGTTATAAGTAAAGGGGAAACGCAGACGAATATGCGTAACAGTTCCTATAGCACCATTCATCCAGGGATAAAGCTCTGAACCTTGCTCCATCCACCAGTTTTCGGAAGTCCATTCGTCACTACCACTGCGCTTGAATTCTACAGAAAAACGCCCCAGCAATCCTTCCATCAGCGGCTTATTCAAATCGTTTAATTCAAAACGGGGGCGAATGTAGCCATAAAACAAGGGCGGCGTGCCTTCCAGTTCAGGCCCGCCTTCGAGTGGCGCCAAGATCAGATATTGCGGAATGGTAAAGGGCACGCCGTATTCCCTGGCGTGCTGTTCGGGCACGATTTGAAAGGAGCCGACACGGCCTGTATTGGAGGTGGACAAATCGATCACGCCCGGATGATTAGCGCGCACGCGACCTACTTCTGAAAAATAAGAACCAATAAAACGCCCCACGCCACCAACGGGGCGAATGACTCGTGCAATCGGCTGTGGCGCCTGACCACGATACTCCGCCGTGACCAATCCATCTGTGCGATTTTCAAAAGTGATGCTGGTGGGATAGCGGCGCGGCTGCTCGATGAGGATTTGCCACACATCGCCTGCCTTGGGCACATAGCCATCGCTCACCTGAGTCAGTGTTCCCTTTGCATCCAGCCACACGCTGCTGCCAACAAACGGCGTCCAGGCTCCGCCGAACAAGCCCGTCCCACCGGGAATATCAGTGCGCGCGGCAGCATCCGGAGAAACAGCGGCATTGGCGGCTAAGGCTTTGCCGGGGCTGCCGATTTCACTTTGCATCGAGATGCGCCCGGCGGCAGTGTCGGCAGAAGGAATCAGGCTCCAAATGATACCGCGCTTTTGCGCCTGGTTAAAACCGGCTTTTATGTGCATGGCATTGACTGCTGTAGCCGCGACAGAGCCGGTTTGAGCATATTTTGCGGCTAAATAGGCATTGGGATTGACTTTGGCTACCGGCAAAACAATGTGCCCGACGGTTTCCCAATTCTGACCGCCATCACGCGAACCTTCGATAAGGCCGCCACGCGTGTTGTGAATCCGCACCCGCGCGATTTCTTTTTTTTCAAAACTGTTTTGCAAGCCGGGAAGTTGTGGTGACGGTGCATGAAAAACGGGCGGCGCGGCCTGTGGTGTTACTTGTGGCGCGGCTTGCGGTGTTGTGGGAGGCGGTGTTTGAGATTGTGGTGCTTGCGCTTTTGCACCTATTACGAAAAAAGCTGAACTCGCTGCGAAAAAAAGCGCGGCACGTGGAACAAAATGGTGGTGAAAACAAAGCATCGCCGCCAGTGTAACAACCTCTTAGTAGCCTCGTGGCATCCTCAAAACCGCCGGGGGTGACAAGGCTTTAGAAACAGGCGTAGTAAATGGCTTATAATTAAATACGTCGTGCCAATTGTCAGTAGGCGCACATAGCATTGTTGCATCACTTCACACTTGTTACAGCAGGGCACGACGTCCATTTTTACAGGATTTCCAAACTTTTTGAATTGTAGTCGCGCCTGATTTTTCGCGCGTAAGGGCAATTCTCAAGCGAGTTTCAGGGAAGGTTAAATGTCATGGCTTTAAGCGCAGCGGCCCGCGCCGCACTCGAAAAATTCCGCACCCAGCAAGGCGAAGGCGCCCTCGATGGCGAAGACGCCGACATGCCGCAACACACTTATACACCCTCGACTTATGCGGCTTCGCAAACGGCGAATGCGGGCACGGCTCATACAGGCAATGCCACAGTGGCCACGCCCCCGGCAGGAGCATCACCGGCAGGAACATCAGTAGCTGAAAGGCCAGGGCCAAAACTCGAAGCGCACGCCGAGCCTGTTGCGGCTACCCGGCCTGCAACGGCGCCGAGCATGGTCAATTCTAATAGTAGCTCACGGGATACAAAGATTTCCTATTTCACCAGCGGCCTGATGCGCCCTGAACAACCAAAGACTTTTAAGGAAAGCGGCATCTCTTATCGCGTTATCGAAAGCCTGATCTTGAAAATCATCAAGCAGGAAGGCCCGCGCAACGAGCAGCAACTTTCCGATTTCATGAAAATCGGCGTCAATGTGTTCCGCGATGTGCTGATTTCGCTCAACAAGCGCGAACTGCTCGACACGCCGATGCCGTTGCACTATGACCTGACCAACAAAGGCCGCGAACTGGTCACTTTGATGGAGCGGGAAGACGGTTATGTAGGCCCGGCGCCGGTCGCCTTTTCCGAATATTGCGAAATGGTGCGCCAGCAATCGCGCCGTGAAAAGCGCGTGACGATGGATGATGTCAACGAAGTCTTCGCCAACTATCCCATGCGCGATCAGTTGCGGCATACCTTGAAAGAAGGCTTCAACTCGCAGCGCGTGATGCTGTTTTACGGCCCGCCGGGCAACGGCAAGTCGCTGATTACCGATAACTTGCATCGCCTGTTGCGCAACCCGGTCGTTTTGCCCTACTCGTTTGAATTTAATGGGCGCGTGGTGCAGCTTTATGACCCGGCCTATCACAAGCTGCGTGAAGATTTAATGCGGCAGGAAGAAGAAGAATCATCGGGCAATGTCTCAACCAGCGGCAAGCCTGACCGGCGCTGGATGATTTCCAGCCCACCCCTTGTAACAGTCGGCACGGAATTTAAAGTTTCGCACTTTGAAATCGCTTTCGACGGCCAGTATTTCGCGCCACCGCACGTCAAAGCCAACAACGGCATCTTCATCTTCGATGACCTGGGCCGCCAGACTGAGGATCATAACATGATTCTCAACCAGTTCATTTACCCGCTGGAACAACGCGAAAGCATTGTAAAATTCACCGGCGGCTCAGCGATGCGCGCGCCGTTTTTACAACGCTTATTTCTTTCCACCAACTTAAACCACGAGGAAATTTTGGACGACGCTTTCAAACGCCGCTTGCTATATCAAATTTTAGTTGACCGTCCGACAACGCCTTTGTGGGTGGATATTTTTGAGCGCGAAGCCATCAAAAACGGTGTTAAGCCTGCTTTTGCCAAAGAACTGAGTCAAAACCTGGTGCGCTGGTATAAAGAAGATGAGCGCATCATTCGCGCCTGCGACCCGCGCAACCTGTTCGTCATGGTAGATGCTACTTTGCAAGAAGGCCAAAACGCCGGTGATATTTTAACGATGGATTTATTCCGCCGCATTTATGACATGTATCCGGCAGCCTACAAGCACGAAGCCAAATTTTACGTTGGGGCTATGGACTGCGACCCTAATTCTCCCGACCGCGAAGAGTAATAGGAGATTCCGTTGGTAAAAACAAAGAGCCGTCCCAAATCTGGGACGGCTCTTTGTTTTTGTGTCGCTGCCGATTTCACGGATAGAAGATTTGTTGACAGAAAATTTACAGCACGTCTGCATTTTATGCAGCGTGGCTTTTTTATACTTTGCAAATGCCTACACTGCACATGAAGAATCTTGCCTGCCAGATCATAGTGAGTCTTTTCATGTTTGTCACCTGCGCTCATACAGCAGATAAGCCGAACATTATGCTGATTATCGCCGATGACCTGACACGCAACGACATCGGCTGCTATGGCGGCACCAATATTCCAACGCCAAACCTTAATCGCCTCGCCAGCCAGGGCTTAAAGTTTGAAAATATGTTTACGCCAGCCTCGGTTTGTTCGCCGACGCGTCACGCACTTTATACCGGCCTCTTTCCCGTGCGGAGCGGCGCTTATCCGAATCATACGATG
>DASWNL010000724.1:0-4479 GCA_036399215.1 Abditibacteriaceae bacterium | reverse complement strand
TTGCATACGGCAGAAGCTATCGCAGCACGCCATAACTTAACGGTGCAGGCTGATAAAGCTCTGCGCGAAGTGAACTATGGCCAATGGGAAGGCCTGGGCGATGCCGAACTGTTGCGCGACTGGGCGCAGCACTGGCAAAGACGCGTGGCTGACCCATTAAATGTGGCGCCGCCAGACGGCGAAAGTTACGCTGATTTATGGCGCCGCTTGCAGCCGGTTTGGGAAGTGATTGGGGAACGTCATCGCGGTCAAAGCGTGGCAATTGTCGGTCATAACGGTAGCCTACGCATCTTGCTTTGCCATTTGCTGGGCGCGCCGCTTGGCAATGCGCGTCACATTCGGCTGATGAATACAAGCATCTCCTGTGTCGAATACGAAGACAGCACAATGGAGGCTTCGTCGGCGCGTTATGTAATCAGCAGCATCAACGATACCTGCCATCTGGCGGGCATTTGAATAAACATTTGAACGAATATCGGGATTTTATTACGAGGTTAATCAATGGCAGAAGAAACAAACAAAACCGGCGGGGCCGTCACGAAAACGCCTACGAAAGTTCCGGCCACAACTTCTACAACGGCAGCGCGTAGTGCCAAACGGCGCCGCGAAGAAGAGGACAGCAACGCTTATACCGGCACCGCCTTTTCTATGGCGGGCATTCGCGGCCTGCTGCAAAACAGCATCTTATGGAAAGCGGTCATGGGGCTGCTGATTTTCATTTTCGCTGTCGGTTTTGCCATCACGGCTATCACACCGGGCGGCTCAGGTGGGCCGGGTGGGGGAGGAACCGGCGGGCCTTCGCGGGTTGCAACTATAGGCGATCAGGTTGTTGAACGGGAAGATTACATCAATGCGTCGCGGGGCCAAATTCAGCAGATGGAGCAGTTCGGCATGAAGACCGGCACTCTTGAATTGCTCGGCAGCTATCAGCGCTCGCTGGACAATCTGGTTTCGGATGCCGCGCAATACGATGCCGCCATCGCGCAAGGCATGACGCCAACCGATGCTGAAATTGAGGCCGACATTGAGAAAAAAGTCAAGGAAGCTCTCAAAATGGAAGGCGATGGCGCCGCCGCGCAACGCCGCCAGATTGAAGCCCAATTTGGTTCTTTAGCTGAATATGAAACCAAAGTGCGCGAGAATCTGGAAGAGCAACGCGAAAAGTTGGCCCGCCAGTTGGCAATAGACAAGCTTAAGAAAAGCATCGAAGACAAAAGCAAAACCACCGAAGCCGACTACAAACGCAGCGTGACCAAGTTGGACTTGTATCAAATCACAATTCGTCCCAAACCCGAACCGGTTTTGCCCGGTAAAGATGCCACCGTTGCCCAGGATAAAAGCAAAGCAGACGCAAAAGCCAGAGCCGAAAAGCTGGCCCAAACTTTGAAAAATGCAGATTTAGCTGCTTTCAAAGCCGCCGCCAAAAAAGAAAGCGACGACGCTTCAACCAAAGAAAAAGGCGGTTCATTGGGTTGGATGCTGCCTTCACAAGTCGGCGTAGCGCAACCCGCCAAGGACGCTATCTTAGGCGCAACCGGCAAAATCGTCGGGCCAATCGAAGATGAGTGGAGCGGCGGTTGGGTAATCTTTTACATCAATGGCCGCAAGGAAGAGTTGCCCAAAGATTACGCCAAAAACAAAAAGCAGTTGATTAAAGATTTTGAAACGCAAAAGGACACCGAAGCCTGGACGAAATACATCGAAGATTTGAAAAAAGCCAAGCCCGCTGAAATCCTCGACCCGGCTATGGCCGCTTACAAAATCCAGAACGAAAAACTGTTCTCCGCGCCGCCCGACCAGCAAAAAACGCTGCGCCAGGAGGCTTTGGACAAATACCAGGAAGCCTTAGCGTATTCCACGCCTGAAGAAGCCGCTGCGATTCATTATCAAATGGCGCAGTTACATCGCCAGGCGGGTGACAATGCCAAAGTTGTGACCTCGCTGCAAAGCGCCGTCAAGCAGGGCAGCGACCCGAATTTGCGCGTGCAACTCGCCACGGCCCTGCACGAAGCCAAGCGCACCACAGAAGCGCTTGAAGAGTTGAAAAAAGCCTCACAAGAGTTGGATAAAAATCCGTCGCAGCCCTCACCTTTTGGCGGTGCCAGCCCGGATGCGGGAGTGCGCATGCAAATCGCCAGCGCCTACGACATGATGAACAAGAAAGACCTCGCCGCTGCCGAACGCAAGAAAATGCCACCGCCACCAGCCGGAGGAGCAGGCGGAATGGGCGGCTTGAGTGGTTTAGGTGGAATGGGTGGCGCACCCATTACCATCAACCCAACACGGTAGTTTTTAGCAAAAACACAAAAGGCACAGCGCATTTGCGCTGTGCCTTTTGGTTTGTGACTTAAGCTTCAAAAGAAAGGCCTATGTTACATTTCTTCTGTTAATGGTTTTCTTACGTTTTTAATAAATCGTTTTTCGCAAGCGCCAAATTCTCGGAAGTTGATTCTGGCTTGTGTGAGGCTAAGTGCCCCATTTGGCCCGCCTCGCACAACATCGGCATCTTGGTCATCCTGTCCGTCATCTTCCCAAAAGCAAACTTTGCATATTGAATAGCTACCACGCTCGCTGAGTGTCTTGTAGCCACAACAAGGACAATGATACCTAACTCCTTCTTTCGCCGACTCAACAACCGAGTGGTTTTCCAATCTGTTCATATACCACTCAAACCATCGTTTGCGGCGTTCAATTTCTTCCGAGCTTGGATCTGGATTCATGACATTAAATTAAACAACGCTCTTTAACCACCAATAGCCACCATCTCTTTGGCACTGTAAAGCGGGATGGAATCGTTCATATGGTGCCCAGCCCATTTAAGATTGGCGGCATCTTGGAAAGCCTGTGCTAAATCTTCATCGTTGCCGCCATTTCGTAAAATGTGGCGCACATCCACTTCGGCGTCTTGGTGCAAGCAGGGACGCAAGCCACCTTCGGCTGTCAAGCGCATTCGATTGCAGCTATCACAAAAGTGTTCGCTCATTGAGGTAATAAAACCCACCTGGGCGCCAGTGCGCGAACAGGTATAAAGGCGAGCCGGATCGTTTGAAGTGACGAGTGGTTGTAAGTCGAATTGGCTTTTCAATCGTTCGCGGATGTCATCTGCCGTCACCAGTTTGTTGTGTTCATCAAAGCGCGCCTGGCCCATTGGCATATATTCAATGAAGCGCATTTGGGCGTTATATTTGTGAGCGAAAGCCAATAAATCACAAACTTCATCGTCGTTTATGCCGCGCATGATGACGGCGTTGAACTTTAGGGGAAATCCGTTTTCGCTTGCTGCACGAATGCCAGCCATGACCTCATCGTAGAAGTCGCGCCGCGCGATGGCTTTCATGCGGTCACGGCGCAAAGTATCGAGCGAGATATTAACTCGCGACAGGCCGGCGGCTTTGAGAGGCACGGCCAATTCGCCCAATTTCGCGGCATTAGTGGTTAGCGATACCTCGCGGATGCCTTCAATACTCGAAAGCATTTGCACCAGTTGTGGCAAATCGCGGCGCACAGTCGGTTCGCCACCGGTCAGACGAATTTTGCTGAGTCCTAAAGTTGCGCCAACCTGCGCCACGCGGGCGATTTCTTCAAAGGTCAGAATCTCCTCGCGCGGAATTAAATCCACGCCTGCTGCCGGCATGCAGTAAACGCAGCGGAAGTTACAGCGGTCGGTGACGCTGATACGCAGATACGATATGATTCGCTTGTGCCGGTCGCACAATATTCGGTTGCTATTTTCCATGATAAACGACTTTCATCAAGTTTCGCATTTACGTGTCGCTGTGAGCCAGCGCTAGTTAGCCGATTCCTCAGGCGCGCCTCTTTTCTGGATGGGCGGGCCTGGACGATGCTCCAGCGCCTTAACCGCGAGGAAATATTAGAATATCTGGACAACCGCCAGACCAAAGGCTTCAACGTCTTGCAGACGATGGGCATTATAGAATTTACGGCCTGCGCGTTGGGGCATGGGCCAATGGCGAAGTGCCCTTGCTTGATTCAGACCCAGCACGACCCAACGAAAAGTATTGGGCGCATGTCGAATGGGTGCTGAGCAAAGCGGCCCGGCGCGGAATGCTGCTCGCGCTTTTGCCAGCGTGGGGCGATAAGTGGAATGTCAAAGCGGGCATAGGCCCGCAAATTTTCACGCCGCAAACTGCCGAGGTTTATGGCGAATGGCTGGGCCGGCGGTTTCGCGAATTTCCTTTAAGCTGGGTCGTGAGTGGCAACCGCTCCATCGAAAATGTGTCCAATGAGGCTTTAGATAAACCTCGCAGAGCCACAAGTTCATCGCCCACATGAGCGTAGCGAGTGTAAGTCGGATGCAGCGCCTTGTAGGCCCGCTTGTTAGAGGTGGTTTCAAAACCTATTCAAAGTAATCAAAGCACAAGCGAGGTGAAAAAAGCCCCGATAAACAGTCAAGTTATGCTCCCATCGCACTAACAAACGGCGGTAGTTGCCAAACCAAGCGAAGGTGCGCTCGACTTT
>DASWNL010000723.1:0-1817 GCA_036399215.1 Abditibacteriaceae bacterium | reverse complement strand
GCGCGATTTAATGCCGGAGACTTTGAGCAACTCGCGGATGGCACCAGCTAAGGCCGTGGTGTTCATAACAACACCGTTAGCAATGCTCTCGCTGGGCGTTGGAATTTCACCTGCGCCGGTAATGGTCAAAGCACCGCCTTTAACTGTTACTTCGACAACTTTAATTGAATGTTGGCCGATATTCAGTCCCAACATGGTGCCGTTTTTGACCAGCTTGCGGCGCCGGGGGGCCGGTGGAGGTGGCGGTGGAGCTACAGGAGCCGCGTCCGGGTCAGCATGGCCGGTTAATGCAGCCAATTCATCAGCGGCAACGGCCCCGACTTCAGCCTCTTTTTTCTTGCCAAAACCGCGTTTGGCTTTGGGCGCTTTAGGAGCTTTTGCGGGTTTAGGCGCTTTGGCTGGCTTGGGCGTGGCGGACGCATCCGATTTTTTTCCGAGAAGAGCCATGGTTTTATAAAGATGAGGACGATTTTGAAAGAATCGGCCAAAACAGTTTTGACAATTCGAGCACCAAAGGAGCCACAGGTGAACGGGCGGTGCTAAGAATTTATTATATCAGGCAATAAAGCGTCAACGCAGTAAACGACGCTGCTAAACTACGCCGCGCTTTAAAAGAACTTTCTGCTTTCTATTTGGATTGCTATTAAATTGAGGTTTTTGTGACTCTTTCTGAAAATTCCACAGGACAGCGCTTGCGCCTGGGCTTACCAAAAGGTAGTTTGCAAGATGCTACCATTCGCATGATGGGGCGTGCCGGTTGGACAATTAATGTGAGTTCCCGCTCTTATTATCCAACGGTTGACGACGACCAACTGCAAATCATTTTATTGCGCGCCCAGGAAATCGCCCGTTATGTAGAAGATGGCGTGCTTGATTGCGGCATTACGGGCCTGGATAACGTCATCGAATGTGGTGCCGAGGTGCATGAAGTTGCCGAACTGATTTATTCCAAAGCAACCTCGCGGCCTTATCGCTGGGTTTTAGCCGTCCCCAAAGGCTCGCCGATTCGTGGCCCGCAAGACTTACAAGGTAAGCGCATCGCCACTGAACTCGTCAACGTCACCAAAAGTTATTTGCAGAAACACGGCGTCGAGGCCGAAGTGGAGTTTTCGTGGGGCGCAACCGAAGTCAAAGTGCCCGATTTAGTAGATGCCATCGTTGAAGGAACGGAAACCGGTTCAACGTTGCGTGCTCACGGCCTGGAAATTATAGATGAACTGCTTTCTTCGACCACGCGCCTGATTGCCAACCATAATTCATTTGCCGATCAGTGGAAGCGCTCCAAAATTGAGACGCTTTCCACGCTGATGTTAGGCGCTTTGCAAGCCGAATCGCGTGTTGGCCTCAAAATGAACGCGCCGCGCGAGAAATTAGAAGAGATCACGCAAATGCTACCGGCTATGCGCGAACCAACCGTTTCTCCCTTAGCGCACGACGATTGGGTGGCTTTGGAAATCATCGCCGAAGAAAGCCAGGTGCGAGACCTGATTCCACGCCTCTTGAAAATCGGCGCCACTGGCATCATTGAGTATCCGTTGAATAAGGTGATTCCTTAAATCCTCATGATTCTGGGCTTGACGGGTGGTATAGCATCGGGCAAAAGCACCGTAGCGCGGCTTTTGAAAGAGCGTGGCGCGGTTCACATTGATGCTGATACCATAGTGCGCGAACTCTACGCTGATACTCAATTTGCCGGGCAAGTTCAGGCGCTTTTTGAAAAGCCCATTCTGGATAATCGTGGCGAAGTTGACCGTGCCCGTTTAGGTCAAATCGTGTTTAATGATGCCGAAGCCTTGAATCGTCTTGAAAAGTTGGTG
>DASWNL010000722.1:0-5676 GCA_036399215.1 Abditibacteriaceae bacterium | reverse complement strand
AACAGTGTCATTCCGAGCAGAGTCGTTGAGCCTGAGCGAAACGATGCAGTCGAGGAATCTTCATGTAATAGTTCAACGACAAGATTCCTCGACTGTCCTGCCCGGAGGGCACCCGCGCTCGGAATGACAAACTCTTTTTATCGTCTCGTTACTTACCACGCCGGAATATCTGGGCGACGTTCTTTCCAGGTGCGCGTTTTCATATCGCCAATCCACGGCTGCATGATTTTTTTATCGAGGTTTAGTTCGGCAAAAGCCAGGGGCTTCTCTTTGGTCGCTTCGGCCAAGACCTTGCCGGCGGGGTCAACGATAAAAGTTTTCATGTCATAACTGGATGAGATGAGAAAGACATGGTTCTCGATAGCCCGCGCCTGGGCTAAGACTTCGCTACCGCCCCAGATAGGCAATAAAATCATTTCGGCGCCTTGCAGGGCCATCGCCCGCGCCGGTTCGGGAAACTGCACATCCCAACAGATAAGCAAGCCTACTTTGCCAAAATCGGTTTGAAAAACGGGATACGAATTGCCCGGCGTCAAGCCGCCTTCTACTTCCTCACGCGGCAAGTGCGTTTTGCGATAAGTGCCGACGACTTCGCCCTTGCGCCCGATAAGCACAGCGCTGTTGTAGATAACCGGGCCAACACGCTCGTAGATTCCAGCTACGATGTATGAGTTTAATTTTTGTGCGAGTGTGCCTAAACGTTTGGTCGTCGGGCCGGGAATCGGTTCGCCGATTTCAGGGAAAGTTTTGCCGTTACCAATTAAAGTAATGCCTTCGGGCAGGCAAATAATATCCGGCTTATTGTCCGGCTTTTGCGCAACTGAGCGTTCGATAAGAGTGCAAAACTGCTCGACGCTTTCGGCTGCTGATTTCGTATTGGCCGGGCGATGAAAAACCGTCAGGGCGCGCACGGTTCGTCCAACAGGCGCAGTTTCTTCGCGCAGTTCTATATCATCCCACCAGACTTGCCCGTTTTCATTCCAGCCAAAACTTAAGTCAATAACTAAACGATGCGCCTTCTCTGGTGCGACAGTTCCATATTCAACTTTCGTCCACGCGCCGTCTTTGCCGGCGTCTAAAGCGAAAACTGGCGGGCCAACTTGTTGGCCATTTTCATCTTGCCACTCCAGGCGCGCCGTAATGCTGCGCCGCTCGTGGCGCACATTTTTGGTTCGATAATAAGCAATGAAATAATAGTTCTGTCCGGCCTTGATGCCTTGAATTGTGCGCTGCCAACTACCCCAAGCGGCGTTGTTATCGGTTGCGATAAACAGCGCGCCACCGCCCTTGCGTCCTCCTCTGGCATCTACACCAAAACGCGGCGCGATTTCGGGACGCGCGGCCTGAGTTTTCCAGTCCTGCGTGTCTTTTTGCGAAACGAAGTTGTGAAATTGCGCAATGAGTTTGGAGGGGGCAGACACAGGTGTAGCTCCTTGTGCAGCATGGGCCAGCGAGCAATAAAAACCAACCGCAAGCAAACTTTTTATAAGAATCCGTCGCTTCATTTTACGCCTTTTAATTCGCCGCTTTAACAGGCACGACCTGGATACCATCCACAACCACATAACCATCAGTGCCCTGATTGGAAATTGTTACAGTCGCGCCGTTGCCTTTGGGCAGTTGAAACTTGCCCAGCGAAACAAGCCCTTCGCCCGGCGGTTTTTGGTTGACCACAACCGTTTTTACTTCCTGCCCACCAATAGTGATTTTCACCGGCACATTGGAAGCGCGATTCCCGTTTGGCGTGAAGACAAAGAAAATTTCGTATTCTCCGGCTTCAGCGATTTCCGGTGTAAAAGCGATGGAAAGGGCGCCTTTGTTGGCGTTATCGTCGTGGATATAGCCCGTTCCAATGCGAAATTCGCGGCGCGGCGAAAGCACCCAGTCGCCGGTTTTCTGAGCTTTCTCATCGTCTAATAAGGAGCCGCCCAAAAGGCGCGGCGCTAATGTTTGATCGTTAGGATTATTCGCGGCATTCCACTCCAAAATCTGCCCATCGGCCAACAAGCGTTCGCGCAATTTGGGGTAATTTACATCTTGCACGGCGATGTTTTCATCAATTGCAAGGGAAGCGACGGTTGCCGCGCTTTGCGCCAAAATCATAAAGACCGGCTCCATGCGAATTGAGCCATAAGCGATGTGCGATGTCGAAAGGCAAACCGGCACAACCAGGTTTTCACACTCAGCCTTTTTCGGCACAATCGAGCGGAACGAAATGGGATAGGGAGGAAAGCCGCCAACTTGCACGTCGCCTTCATTCATTACTCTGCCGTCTTTAACGAAGCGCTGGCAGTTGTGCGAATCCATTGTGTAGGCAGCTAAGGAAACAGGGTCTTCGACGACGAGTTTGCCCCGGCAGTTATGCTCGGTCATCACGTAATCCGAAATCATGCGACGGGCTTCGCGCACGTAAAGTTGAAACGGCCAACCGCCGCTGTCTTGAAATTCATCTTTGGGCAAACCCCAATTATTCCATTTGGCCCTGATGCTTTCCGATACTTGCGGGTCGTTGCCCAGAAACCACATCAAGCCTTTTTGATAGGTAACGTGCTCCTGGAAAATCTTTTCGCGCGTCGCGTAATCGGCTTCGGGCCAAAGGTAGTTGCGCCCGATAAAATCGGTTGATACCGCGCCGTGATTGTTTTTATCCACCTTGTTATTGGCAATCGCGTCGAACTTGCCGAAAACCTGGCTTTCCGGCCAACCGGCTTTGAGCAAGCGCGCCAAAAGCACGTATTCCTGCGGGTTATAACCGGCAGGCTTTTCATACGCAATACGATTTTCCGGCACTTTGCTCAGGCACAAACGAAAGTTATAAGCCTGCACGCGATGATCGCCATCGCCCTGCTTGCCGGGGTCGCCGGGATTGATGCCCGGCAAAAGTCCGCTGTTGGGGTCATTCTCTACGATGTAAGGGCTAACCGGCCTATCGAACTGATGAGCGTTACGCACTTGAACGCCATTAACAGTCTCGCCATAAACCGCATTGGCTTCGCGCCCAACGTGATATTTCACGCCCGCACGCGCCAGCAAATCCCCTTCATAAGTCGCATCCAGGAAAACTTTAGCGCGCACTTTAAGGCCGCTTTCCATCGTGACTGAAACCAAACGCGCGCCGTTTCTTTCAACCGATTTCAAATACTGGCGATAGAAGACCGGCGTGCCGGCTTCTTTAACCATGTCGTTGAAAACTTCTTCGGCGATATGCGGCTCAAACTTCCAGTTTTCGGCCACGCCGTATTTTTGTCCGACACGTTTGTAAAACTCGCGCGACACGCCGCCAATCGCTGCTTTGTTGCCGATATCGGTTTCGCCCAATCCGCCCGAACTCATGCCGCCAAGATGCAAATTCTGTTCAAGAATGACAGCTTTCTTGCCCATGCGATGCAGTTGCAAGGCTGCCGACACTGCCGCTGAAGTGCCGCCGTAAATGCAAACATCGGTTTCAATGGTTTGATTAAGCGGCGTTGTAGCCGCCACCGGGTCATAATAACGCGGCGCTTGCGCGTGACTTAAATCAGGTATGTTCAGAACTATCGCGCCAAAACCGGCGGCGCAGATGGATTGCCGAAGAGTCATCAATGGTTTTTTCACCCATAGAATGACAGCGCGCCGCGAATTTTGCGTCACATTTTTGCTTGAAAAGCCGTCAATTGGAAGAACTTTCGCCGACTAAATCTACCAAAAGCTGCGCGATGCGCTCTGGCGGCAAGATATGGGCAGCGGCGCCCAGTTTGATAGCCTCGCCGGGCATTCCATGAATAATGGAGCTTTCCTTATCCTGAGCAATGGTAACGGCGCCTTTATCGCGCATTAGCTTTAGTTCAGCAGCACCATCGCGGCCCATGCCGGTCAGTAAAACGCCAATGGCTCGTGAACCGAAATGGGCCGCAACGGAGCGGAAAAGATACGAAGCCGCAGGGCGCACGCTATGTTCGGGTGGCGCTTCGTCAAGAACGATGCGGCCACGCGTCACTGTCATATGCGCGCCATCGGGCGCTAAGTAAGCGCGCCCTGGCAGAAGCAGTTTATGATGCTCAGCAATTTCAACGGGGAAATGAGTGGCCTGTGCCAGCCAACTTGCCAGACCCGGTAAAAAACCGGCAGCGATATGCTGCACAATCAGAACAGGCGCGGCAAAATCGGCAGGCAGGCGCGACAAAATCTTTTCCAGGACGGGCGGGCCACCTGTTGAAACGCCAATGGCAACGATGCCAAAAGGCTGTTTCTTTTCCGACAAACGCACACCGGAAAGAACACTATCCTTAACACCGGGGCCGGCTTCTTTACTCAGCCCAAAGCGCTCCCGCGACCAGCGGCGCACTACTTTGACTTCAGCCATCGCTTTTACGGTTTGCACTAACTTTTTCGCAGCAACTTCATGATTGGGATGCCCAAATCCCGGTGGTTTTTCAACGGCGGCGACAGCGCCGGCTTCTAAAGCGCGAAATACCAAATCTACATCTTGCGGAACAACACTGGTGCTGACAATTACAATCGGTAGGGGCCGCTCTTCCATGATGCGCCGCGTGGTTTCAAAGCCATCCATCTGCGCCATGTGAATATCCATAGTAATCACATCGGGTTGCCGGCTTTCTAAAAACCGCAATGCTTCGGCGCCACTGTTTGCAATGCCAATAATAGATAGCCCCGCTTCCCGGCTTAAAACACCCTGCAACAACTCTTGTGTCACAGGAGAATCTTCAACAATCAGCACTTTGATGGGAGCGGTTATCATGGCCTCTATCATGGCATCGGCTTGTTCAAAACGCACAGCGAAGCCGCTTTAATCAGCATCTTACGCTTTATTTTTCATCTTATGCAGCCAATCATTCGCCAATAATATGCCGCAATATGCCACTGACCTTTTCAGTTTGGCTTTAGGATGACTTTTGCAATTTATTCCGTGTAAACTGAGCTTTATCTTGCTGGTTGAAGAGGTTTTCTTATGCGCCCGGCTCATCGTTTTGTAACTGGCTTAACTGTCGTTTCCTGTGGCGCTGTTGCGTTGCTTGGCAGTTCCTTAGCACGAGGACAAAATCAAAACGCGCCTATAATTATAACCCCGGCCCTGCCCGCAACACCTGCGGTGCCTACTGCACCAGCGCCCCAGAAGAGCATTTCCCCCGTGAATTCGCTTATCATCAGGCCCTCTAAAACGCAGGGGCGCTTTAATGTGGAAGCTAACAATGTGAGCCTCGTCAAGTTGATTGAGGAACTGGCACGTTTGGCCAACAAAAAAGTCATCGTCAGCGATGAGTTGCGCCGCCAACTCATGCTCGTCTCCCAGGCGTTTCAAAATCAAACCCCACAAGAGATGATGGAGGCGTTATCCACCATCCAAATTAGCAGTAGCGGCGGCAAAACCATCGCCTGGGGCAGCGCCGGGCCAGACACCTGGCTGGTGGTTTTACATGGAGTGCCGGTTTTTCAGAATCGTATCGTGCAAGTCCCTACCCTGCCGACGTTGCCCTATGCTTTGCCGCAACCTCTGCCGCAGCCTTTGCCGCCGGGCAACTCAATGCCTGTCCTTCCTTACACGCGCAAAAACGACGCGCCGAAAGACGGCACACCATTTCTCTTCAATGGTGAAACCTATTATTACGTGCCGTTGCAAAACAAGGCGAAATAAACAGACAAAACAAAAGCGCGGGCTTCAAATGAAGCCCGCGCTTT
>DASWNL010000721.1:0-16669 GCA_036399215.1 Abditibacteriaceae bacterium | reverse complement strand
CTTCAGCCAACGGTGAATCTTTAAATCAGGCGCCTAATCCCTAAACTTTCAAATTTCGTGCATGAGTGAGCCAAAACCGATTGTCATTTTAGGCAGCACCGGCAGTATCGGGTGCCAGGCGCTGGAAGTGGCGCGCGCCCTACCCCATCGCCTGCGCGTTGTCGGGCTGGCCGCCGGTTCCAACCTTGACCTATTCGCCAGGCAGGTGCAAGAGTGGCAGCCCGAAATCGCCGCTTTAGCTGATGAAAAGGCTGCCAACCGCTTGCGCGAACTCATTTCCGGGCCGACAAAAGTTGTAGGCGGGCCGCAAGGCGTGCTTGAAGTTGCAGCTTATTCAAAGGCAAAATTAGCCCTTGGCGCCATGCTGGGCGCAGCGGGGTTGGGGCCTACTTTGGCCGCTATTGAATCGGGTAAAGACATCGCGATTGCCAATAAGGAAACTCTTGTCGCCGCCGGTGCCATCGTTTTGGAAAAAGCGCGCGAAAAGGGTGTCGCCCTTTTACCAGTTGATAGTGAGCACTCGGCCATTGCTCAATGTTTAGTCGGCGAAGACTCGAAAGCCGTTTCGCGTTTAACGATTACCGCGTCCGGCGGGCCATTCGCCGGTAAAACCAGAGAAGAAATCGCCGCTTCACCCGCAAGTGCGGCCTTAAAGCATCCAACCTGGACAATGGGCCAGAAAATTACCATTGATTCGGCGACTTTGATGAACAAAGGCCTGGAAATGATCGAGGCACACTGGCTTTTCGATGTGCCGATGAATCATATTGATGTCGTTGTGCATCGCCAGAGCATTGTGCATTCGCTGGTGACATTTTCGGATAACAGCGTCAAAGCACAACTGGGCGTGCCGGATATGAAACTGCCGATTCAATGGGCGCTGCTCCATCCGCACCGCGAAGCCGGAGCCGCGCCGGCATTAGATATAACCACAATGGGGCCGCTGACTTTTGAAGCGCCAGACGCAGTTCGTTTTCCAGCTTTGAATTTGGCAAGGCAAGCGATGCAAGCCGGCGGCACTTATCCGGCGGCTTTGAACGCGGCCAACGAAATCGCTGTTCAAGCGTTTCTGATGGGCGCAACCAATTTCTATGGTATTACTGATTGCCTGAGCGCGGTTTTGGAACGGCACGAAGGCATCACGCGTCCCGCCCTGCCGGATGTTTTGGCCGCTGATGAATGGGCACGCCAGGCCGCCCGCGAAATTTTAAACTTATCCAACTAAACGCTATTTATATTTGATAAAGGTTCTGATGAACGACCCGCAACCACAAATTTCTTCACTGACGCCCGAACCCAAGCCGCCAGCCCCTTCTGAACCGCAAGCGAAATCGACCGTAGCGCTGCAAATTATCATTGGCGTGGCGGTTGTCGCGTTTTTGGCCGTCAAGTATCCATTGATTTTGCGTTCTGGTCTTATCTTCATTTTCACACTGAGCGTATTGGTGTTTGTTCACGAATGGGGCCATTATCAGTTCGCGCGCTGGGCCGGCATGAAAGTCAATCGCTTTGCCTTAGGCTTCCCGCCCTGGATTTTCACCAAGCGCGTCAATGACATTGATTACTCTTTAGGCGCCCTGCCGATTGGCGGCATGGTGGACATCGCTGGCCTTGGCAGCGAAGAAGAGATGGTCGCTACGGGCAAAGGGGAAAAAGTTGCCAACGTCACACGCGAGGCGCGTCCCGACACACCTTTTGGTGAGAAGCAGTTTCAGGATGCAGGGTTAAGCTGGCGTTTTTGGACGCTGTTCGCCGGCCCGATGATGAACTTTATCTTTGCGCTTATTACCTTTGCCCTGATGTTTTCGCTGATCGGCGTGCCGATTGACCGCAGCGTAAACAGCCGCGTTGACATTGTTTATCCGGGTATGCCAGCGGCCAAAGCCGGCATTAAAGCCGGCGACAAAATGGTAGCCGTGAATAATGTCCGCACGGAAGACGTTACCAAATTGCGTGAACTGATTCGTTCCGGTAATGGCAAGCCGGTTAGCATTACTATAGAGCGTGAAGGTAAGGAAATCCAGAGTTCACTGACGCCGCATATTGAACCTGAACTTCAGGAAGATGGCGTTACCAGCAAACAAGCGGCAATCATCGGCGTGATGTTCAGCCGCGTCACCGAATATGAGCGCGTGGGCCTCATACAAGGAAAAACCGGCTTTTGGGATAGTGCCATTGGCTTTGGTTTGCGTGGTTCTTATGAACTGGCTGAGAGAATCGCCGGTTTACTGCGCCGGGTAGTCACATTGCGCCTCACGCCTGATGATAAACGCAATATTGGCGGGCCGGTGAAAATTGCCCAGACGATTGATTACACCTCACAGAAATCCTGGCAGGAAACGATTCTGCTGGCAGCAGCGCTCAGCGTCAATTTGGGCTTGATGAACCTGTTACCGTTTCCAGCCCTTGATGGCGGGCGCATTCTTTTTCTGGCCTATGAATTAGTGATGCGTCGCCCCTTCGATCCTCGCCGTGAAGGCCTGGTTCACGCCATCGGTATTGTGCTTCTGTTAACGTTCATGCTCTTGATTACAGTGCGCGATGTGCTGCCGATGTTTGGTTAAATACCCTCACCCCTGGCCCCTCTCCCATTGGGAGAGGGGAAAAGGATTCTTATGCAATTCGACGAAGTTCTTCCGATAGAGCGCCGCAAGACGCGCAAAGTGAAAGTTGGCAACATCTGGATTGGCGGCGATGCGCCTATTGCCATCCAGACGATGACCAAAACCAAAACCGACGACACCAAAGCCACCATTGAACAGATTCATCAGGTGCAGCAGGCTGGTGCCGATTTGGTGCGCGTAGCCGTCCCCGATGAAGCCGCCGCGCGTTCGCTGGAATGGATTCGCCTCAACATTCAAATCCCGCTTGTCGCCGATATTCATTTCAACGCGAAATTCGCCATGATTGCTCTTGAACAGGGCGTGGACAAATTGCGCCTCAACCCCGGCAACATTCGCAACGAAAGCAAAATCCGCGACATCGTGCGCGCTGCCAAAGAGCGCAGTGTGCCGATTCGCATTGGCGTCAATGCCGGTAGCCTCGACCCTGACATTAAAGCCCGGTGGGGCAATACACCGCGCGCTCTTATTGAATCGGCCAAGCGTGAATTAAGCTACTTCGACAAGGAAGATTTCGGCGACGTAATTATTTCGCTGAAGGCTTCGGATGTGCGAATGACGGTTGCCGCTTATCGTCTGGCAGCGCTGGAATTGGGTGACTATCCCTTGCATCTGGGCGTGACCGAAGCTGGCTTAACCCGTGTGGGAACTGTTAAATCGGCGATGGGCATGGGAATGCTTTTGCATGAAGGTATTGGCGACACGATTCGTGTTTCATTGACGGGCGATTCCGCTGAGGAGTGCAAAGTCGGCTGGGACATTTTATCTGGCCTGGAACTGCGGCGGCGCGGCGTCAATGTAATTTCCTGCCCCAGTTGCGGGCGCTGCGATATTGATGTTGTGCCCTTGGCCGGTCAAGTGGCCGATGCTGTAGGCACCATTACTAAGCCGATTTCCGTAGCTGTGATGGGCTGTGAAGTGAATGGGCCGGGCGAAGCCAAAAGCGCCGATTACGGCATCGCCGGCGGCAACGGCATCAGCCTGATTTTCAAGAGAGGCGAAATTGTCGCCCGCGCTAAACCCGCCGATCAGTTGGAAGCCTTGATGAGCGTTATCAACGAGGATTTAGCAAAAGAACCAGCAACGGCTGATGAATGATAGTTGAAGAATATTTTTTTCACCATAGAGACACAAAGACGCAGAGATATATTTCTTCTCTGTGTCTTTGTGTCTCTATGGTGAACTCATTTGTGACATGAAACTTCGCAAGGCGAAAAATGGTGACGTGCCGCAGATTCGGGCCTTAATCAACGAGATGGCGGCGCGCACCGATGAAGATTACAAGCATGGTCACATGCTGCCGCGCAGTCTGACTGAACTCTACGAGAACATTCGTGACTACACTGTTTTAGTGGATGAAGAAGACCGCGTTTTAGGGTGCTGCGCCTTGCATTCAGCGTGGGATGGCTTGGCCGAACTCAAGGCGTTGGCAGTCAATGACGCTGTGCAAAGTCACGGTTGGGGACGCAAGTTAGTGGATGCTGTTTTGGCCGAAGCCGAGCCACTTGGTATTGAATGCGTTTTTACACTGACTAATAAGATGTCATTTTTTGAAAAACAGGAATTCGTGCCGATTGACATGCGAAAACTGCCCCAGCGCGTGTGGAGCGAATGCACGAACTGCCCCAAGTTCATGGTCGCGTGTGATGAAGTGGCGATGACGTTTCAAGGCAAGCAACCCAGGCAAACATTTTTACCGGCTGTTGGCCCCAATGCGCCGCGCGCCGCACACGATGCTCTCGGCTTAACGCCAGGTTCAATGCCACGCAGCGGCCCGATGAATACAGATGGCACTAACCCGCCTTTTCGCCCGCAGGAATCATCAGACCGGCCCCCAGAAGAAGAAACTGCTGCCTAATACACAACACGAAATATAACCATCAGACCAAACAGGGTCTCAAATATGGTTTAATGTGTTTCAATCCTCGCACTACCGGCACAATTCATGTCTACTTCCTCTACTCCCGACTCCGTTGAACTCATTGCACAAGCCCTACTGACCGCTGCTGAATCCAAGGATTTTCGCATTCGGCCTCACTCCGAGCGGGTGGCGCGCTATGCCGTGGAGATCGCTCGCAGATTAGGAGTGGACGAGAACTCCCTTCAGAATCTATATTTTGGCGCCCTGCTCCACGACATTGGCAACATTGGCATCCCTGACTCGATTTTGCTCAAGCCCACCGGTTTAGCTGACTGGGAATTCGCCGAGATGAAGATGCACCCGCTTATCGGTGTGCAGATTTGCAAGCCTTTGCCCTCTCTTGCCGGTGCCTTGCCTCTCATTCGCAGCCATCACGAAAAGCTCAACGGCTCCGGCTATCCCGATGGCCTCAAAGGCGATGATATTTCCCTGACCGCCCGCGTGTTAGCCGTTGTGGATGTGTATGACACGCTACGCTCCGACCGCGCTTATCGTAGCGCCTTCGCCCATGATGACGCTATGGAAATTTTGCGAAAAGAGATTGCCAGAGGTTGGTGGCAAGCCGATATTGTGGAAATGCTCGCCGACCTTTCCATCCCCGAATCCGACTTTGGCCCGATTTAAATGGAGATTTAAAATGAAGAATTGAGTTTTCTCAATTCTTCATTTTGTTTGAATCCCTGATGAAACATCGCACGACGCGACGGCTTTTACTCGGCGCAATCTCTTTTATCCTGCCGCTTGCGCTGTTTTTGGCCATCCGCGAAAAAGCATCGTGGCGCCCGCGCGTCCTGGGACAGCATAAAGGCAGGATCACAGAAATCGTTTGGTCGCCCGATGGAAAATGGCTGGCCTCCTGCACTTCAGTTGTGCATCACATGACAGGCGGTGGCAAAGGCGTTATGACTGGCGGCAACATTTATCTGTGGTCTGTTGCCAATGGCAAGCATCAAATCATGCCGGGGAAGTGGAAGTGGCGGATGCAATTTCTCAAAGGCAATAAGCTGGCCTGGCAGACACAAGGTGACAATTGGGGAATCTACGACACAAAAAAGCCACAGCAACCTCCGCGGATAATCAACATGCCTGGGTATTGGGTCTTTTCACCAGACGGGCAAATGCTGGGTGGGGAAAAAGCTCAACCGGACGATTTAGCTCAATGGAAACCAGATACGCTGGTTTTACATCACCTCGCAGATGGCAAAGAAACCAAACTGCGCATTTCCGATACGCGCTCTACAGCCATGAACGAAAGAATATTTTCTACGGACAGCCAACGCTTTGCGCTTTCCGTGACCAGCGGGCCGGAACAGAAAGAACCTTCGTATTGGGTTTGGAATATAAAAACGCCTGGTAAACCGCGTATTTTCAAAGGGCACGAGCAAATGGAAGAGAACTTAACCTTTTGGCCTGGCAATTCCACAATTGCCTCAGTTTCCGGTGATGGCGTTCGACTTTACGATACAAACACTGGCCGATTAAAACAGCCGCGCATTGAGACTTCCGGCACCACTGTTCTTTCGCCTACGGGAGACATGATAGCTTACGGCAGTGGCGGAGACATTGACATCATATCCTATCCCGCTTTGCGTCCCTTGCGGAAATTAGGAAACTCTTTCATCGGCACGGACATTCGCCCTATGGCTTTTTCACCGGATGGAACCACTTTAGCAGTCAGCGATGACCAGGGTATTATCACGCTCTGGCGCGTAAAGTAGGTATTCAAATGAAAACTCCCCGACAAGTGGCTCAGGCGTGGCTCGACGCATATAATACACGCAGCGCGCACGCGCTGATTGACTTATATCACGAAGATGCCGTAAATCACCAAGTCGCTTTTGGCGAGCCGATGCAAGGCCGTGAAGAGTTGCTTAAAGGCTTTCTCGAATTCTTTCACGCCTTTCCCGATAACTACACGCACGCCGAGAATATTTTGGTGGATGGCGATTGGGTGATTATTGAATGGCTCGGCGGCGGCACCTTTTCCGGGCTATTAGGTAGCCAAAAGCCTACGGCAAAAGTTTTACGCTGCGCGGTTGCGGCTTTTTTCAAATCGAAGACGGCAGAATTCGCTTTCAACGTGGTTATATAGACAAGCACACCTGGCTTTCGCAAATTGGCGTGCCACTCCCATGAAAACTCTACTTATAGATATAACCTTTGCCCTCAACAAGTGGCTAAAGGCCCATATAAAATTTGCAATGCTTCACATACTCGTAGCATTCGTTGCAAATACAGCCGAAGTTTCTGCCTCATCGGAAGTTGCTGCTCCCTCATCGCCTGAAAACAAAATCGCAATTTCTAATGCAACTCGTTCAGCATTGATGAATCTGGGCGATCATAGCCTGATAGGGCCGGTATTCGATGCCCAGGACAGAGCATGGTTTGGCGAGGGTTTGTGGGAGGTTGACGGCCTATTGCTACATCGCCCCCTTGACTCTATGGATCACATCAGAGCCTTATATAAAAGTCGCGCTCGCAAACCCAGAGTTCTGGGCGGCGTGACACCTATTTTGTGGGATAAGCAAAACCGTTTGTGGGTGTGCGGCTGGGACAATGCAGATTTATTGGAAGGATTGGATATATCTACCGGGCAACGTATCCGCAGAGTAAGCCTCACACCGGAAATTCGTGCTGATCTTCTTCGCCGCCAACTGCCGGAGAAATTCTTTTTCCAGCGCCGTTCATCTCAGAATAAAGAAACAGGTGCTATTCTCAATAGCAAACAATTAGTTGGTGACGCTTTCCGCCCTACTGCTTTTCAAAGTCGCAAGGGTGACTTATTTTTCGCGGACACATTTGGTATTCATGTGCTTTCCGGTGGTCAATGGAGCTATCAAATGACCTTCGAGCGCCTCTACAAAACTTTTCTTTCACCTGAATTCCTTAGCTCTCACCCTTTACATGTGCCGGTGCACTTTGCTGAAAACAAAGACGGCCAGGTCTATATGTGGACACCAAACGGGAAGGACTCCGATGAAAATACCAAAGGTTTCTGGATGTGGGAGCGCGGCCATTGGCAGCACATAAAGCATGTTCCGCATGTCTTAGCGGTCGCGCCACGCGCCGAAGGCGTTTGGGTTTTTTCCAGGGAAGGCGAACTATTTCTTTGGACGAAAGGCCAGTGGATCAGTAGGGGTTCGGCCCATCACCTATTATATAGCCCACTGATTTGGAAAAATCAGAATTCCTAACGTTATTAGCCGACGGCACAATCATTTTCAGGGCAGTAGGTGCCGTTTCGCGCGCCGCAGATCAGACTGCCGGAGAAGCAAAGGAACGCCCGCACAGTCAAACAACCTTAATCTGTTTGGCGCCACATGGCCCAGCCTACGATTTAGGAGAGAAGATGCCAAGCCGGCTTCGCTACTCCGACATAGGCGCCATCGCACACCCAGCTAATCCTGGCGCGAAGCTATGGATGATTGGCCCGCGTGGCGTATGGATTTTCGACACATCCCCTCAAAAAAGGAATTTTCCCGAACAGTTTTATGCCGCTTCTTTAGGAGATTTAGATCATCTTTATCCACGGGCCATCAGCAAAACGGGACAAATCTTTTTTAAAGCGCATGGAACGCTATGGCAAATGGATTTGCGGCGGCTAATAAAGCTGAAACCGAGCGATCCGCAATTGAATACGAAAACATACCCACCCTGGCCACTATGAAATTTGTCAATTAGTGACAACCATAAATCTCCTACCAGTAGCCGTAACCTTTCCCACCAGCGGGTGGCCAAAGGCCCAACTGGCAGCGGAGTAAAGCAATCTGCCCCAGATGATAAGCATTGTGTAAAGCCGCATCACAAATTAAATAGCCTACGGTTGTCCCCGGCTTATATTCTTGGGCTAACGCCTTTTCGTCAAAAGTCAACTGCTGTAAGAAATCTAAACACGCTAAGAAATCTGTTCTCAGTTGCGGCCATTGGTCTGCCGCAACTTCGGGCCAACCGGCCTCTTCGTTGTCTGGATAAACCGGTGACTTTTCCTGCATCAAGTCAAGCATAAAACTCTGCCAGAAATGCATGTGCGCCACGATTTGCACGATGGAATGCGGCACATTTGGAGGGGTTTTAGTCGCCTCTTCCTCGGATAAATCCAGCAATAGCTGTTTGGGAGGCGTGAACTCATTGCTGCCCCTAACAACTGGCGCAGAGCCTGTGAAGAAGGGCCGGTCACCGGTTCGCTCATGCTGTCCATAACTTCCTCTACTTTTTGGCAAACGCCATCACACTTTGAAAATGCGGCGCTTCGCTTTCGCGGTCGGTGATGGCGACTTCGGCGTTTTTAAAGCGCGCTTTGCGAAGCAGTTCCAAAAGTTCAACCTGTGAAAAGCCCAGCCACAGATCAGCATACAGGTCGCGGGCGTCTTCAAAATCGTGTTTGAGCAAATCCAAAATGACAATATTGCCGCCCGGTTTTAAAATGCGATGCGCTTCCTGCACAGCTTTTTGCGGATGCATGGCATGATGCAAAGTTTGATGCATCAATACCAAATCCACTTCGCCATTTTCTAACGGTAGTTCTTCTAAATCGCCCAGGCGATAATCGAGATTCTTTACTTTGTTGCGTTTGGCTAAACCACGCCCGTATTCCACCATGTTGGGTGAGTTATCAACGGCAATGACTTGCGCTGCGCGTTGCGCCAAAAGCAAGGAAAGCGTGCCTTCCCCAGCGCCTAAATCAGCGATAACCAAAGGGGGCAAAAGATGCAAAAGCATTTCCGAAAGCGCCTTCCAACTACGACCCGGCACATAATCGCGGCCAAAACGACCCGCTAATTCATCGAAGTGCCCGCGCAAGCGATCTTTGCGGCGCTTGAGAATCAGTTCCAACCCTTCGTCATCACGCGCTGCCTGTGCAATCTCCGCCGCGCTGCGTTGCAAAACTTCGCCTAAAACCACTTCTGCGCCCGGCGGCGCCGTGACTCGATACAAACTCTTTTGCCCAACGCGGCGCGCTTCGACAAACCCTGCGGTTTTCAATTGCCCAAGCTGCATTGAGATGCGGCTCTGGCCCATGCCGAGAATCTCCTGCAACTCCGCCACGCTCAACTCCTCACGACTTAACAAGCGCAAAACACGCACGCGGTTTTCATCGCCAAGCAAACGTAAAACTTTCAACAGTTCCATAAAATACCTATTCATCAATTTATCATGATTCATTGATATTAGCTCGAATAATGGTTATAATCTTCGGCGGAGGAAAACAACAATGACTACAGAAACATTAAGAGCGCCGGGCAAACTGGATGGCACAGAGCAGCCGATCAACGGCAAAACAGAAAAGAAAAATGAGGCGAAGATGGAGTTTTCGCTGACTGATTACAAAGTCGCCGACATTTCTTTGGCCGATTGGGGCCGAAAAGAGATTTCCGTTGCCGAGCATGAAATGCCCGGTTTGATGTCTATTCGCCGCAAATATTCAAAAGAAAAGCCGCTTGAAGGCGTGCGCGTTACGGGTTCGCTGCACATGACCATTCAAACGGCGGTTTTAATTGAAACCTTAGCCGATTTGGGCGCCGATGTGCGCTGGGCCAGTTGCAACATTTTTTCAACGCAAGATCACGCAGCCGCCGCGATTGCCGCTTCGGGCGTGCCGGTTTTCGCCTGGAAGGGTGAAACCCTCGAAGAATACTGGTGGTGCACCTTTCAGGCGATCAGTTTTCCCGAAGGCAAAGGCCCGCAGCTTGTGGTGGATGATGGCGGCGATGTAACGCTACTCATTCACAAAGGCTACGAGTTGGAAAATGGCAGCGATTGGGTAAATACGCCTTCGGACAGCCACGAAGAAAGCGTCATCAAAGACTTGTTGAAGAAAGTCCACACCGAGAATACAACTTATTGGCACGATTTGGTGAAAGATTGGCGCGGCGTGTCGGAAGAGACGACAACCGGCGTGCATCGCCTTTATAAAATGCAGCAGGAAGGCACGCTTTTGGTGCCGGCCATTAATGTCAATGATTCGGTTACCAAATCCAAGTTCGACAACCTGTATGGCTGCCGGGAATCATTAGCTGATGGCATCAAGCGCGCGACAGACGTGATGATGGGCGGTAAAGTAGCCGTAGTTTGCGGCTACGGCGATGTGGGCAAAGGTTCGGCGCAGTCGCTGCGCGGCATGGGCGCCCGTGTTGTCATCACCGAAATTGACCCGATTAATGCTTTGCAAGCGGCGATGGAAGGCTATCAAGTCACCACATTGGAAGACACGCTTGGCTGGGGCGATATTTACGTCACGACAACCGGCAATGTGGACATCATCACGCTCGAACACATGGCAAAGATGAAAGATCAGGCCATTGTCTGCAACATCGGTCACTTTGACAACGAAATTCAGATTGACCGCTTGAATAACGCGCCCGGCGTGACGCGCCTTCAAATCAAGCCGCAGGTAGATCAATACACTTTCCCCGACGGCCACGCCATCTTTATGTTAGCCGAAGGCCGCCTGGTAAACCTTGGTTGCGCGACAGGACATCCCAGCTTTGTGATGTCGAATTCGTTCTCCAATCAAACCCTGGCGCAGATTGATTTGTGGCGCAACAAAGACGAATATAAAGTCGGCGTCTACACTTTGCCCAAGCATTTGGATGAAGAAGTAGCGCGCTTGCACCTCGAAAAAATCGGCGTTAAATTAACGACACTGACCTCAAAACAGGCTGCCTACATTGGCGTGCCGGTTGAAGGCCCCTATAAGACCGATTCGTATCGTTATTAATCGTGATTAATCTCATTTGTTGTGCAAAACGGGAAGCTATTATGCTTCCCGTTTTTGTTTTATCGTATCCATAACAGACTCAACCCAATGAATAAGACGTGTCGTGTTATAGTTTGTAGAGACAACTCAAAGTAAGATTAAACAATCACCTTTGCTTAATTAATAATGATCGCGTTTTTCGTTTTTATAACAGCCTTTTTCCTTGTAACTTTGGCAGCGCGCCTGAAACTCTCCGCTTCCAACCGCAGCGGTTTTTGGTTTCCCTGGTTTGTGCCGGCTATCATCTTAGCGGGCGGCGGCGGTTGGATAGCGGACACGCTACAACACATTGATCAACCTTTAAATATACAGCGTTCGCTTGCACCATCAGGTTTGCCAATGGCCTCGCCGGATACCAACCAGGCGGAAGACACTGTTACTCAAGAAAACGCCGTTTATAATTCAAATCTTCCCACCCGGCGCGGCATTCCTGCCGACGGCTACTTGTTTCTAATCGCTGCTGTTTTGGGTGGGTTGTCAGCGCTTCGCGTGCGCTTGAATCAACCGGCGTGGCTGGCTGATATAAAAATTGTTATTGCCTCTGTGCTGTGCATAGCGGTTTTAGGGGAGATGCGGCGTGTTTACAGCGAGTCGCCTTTAGACGGGCCGTTTTTCGGGTTTACCGCCGGACATTTTGCCCTAACGCTCTTTTTGATGTGGGCCATTACACGGTTGACGGCAACTTTGAATCGCGTGCCTCAAGCCAGTGGCGGCTACTTCGGAATTGTTGCCCTTTTTGTTTTGCTGTTCTTGCAGAAATCCGGCTCGAATCTCTCGTTTTTTCCCTTTGCCGCAGGCGCAGCGATGGCAGGAGCCGGGTTAGCAACAGTGCCTGTAGCGCTCAAAAACTCCCAGTTCAATTTAGGTTGGCCGGCGGCCTTCACGGCTGGGTTTATGCTGTCGCAGGCAGTCGTTTTCGGCCTGCCTGATTCAACCGTGCCAACGGCTTTCGCTTTATGCTTTTTGATTTTGGCGCTGCCTTTAGTGGACGTGCTGTTTTATCGCGTGCGAGGTAATGAAAATGGGCCAGATCGCTTGCATCAAGGCTTGCAGGGACGCGGCATTTCACCAACAAAAATTGCGTTCTTATACTGCGCCATGGGCTTATGGCTGGCGATTTTAGGCTATTTATTATTAGGTTTGTCCACTGGTGGCGGGATTGGGCAAACCATAGCTCGCTTATTCGCTTTACTGTTTATCGGTGCCAGTGGCTTTTTGCTTTTTTATTCAGTAGCGCGTATTTTAATGCGCCGCGCACTGGGCGAAGAGATTCCTGTGGAAATCCAAGCCTTCGGCGTGAAGGTCAGCGCAGTTACTATGCAGGAAGCGCTGGAAAAGATTCAACAATTCATCGCTTCGCGCCAACCGCATCATGTCGTCACCTGCGATGCCAACGCGATTTTGCAGGCACGGCAAGACACAGAATACGCCAATATCGTTCGGAACGCCGCGTTGGCGACGCCCGATGGCTATGGCGTCATCTGGGGCATGAGACTTTTGAATTACCCTATCTACGAACGTGTCACCGGCGTGGATATGGTCACCGGTATATGCGAGTTTGCCGCAGGAAAAAACTACTCGATCTACATTCTGGGCAGCGAACCAGGCGAAAACGGAGAACCCGGCGTGGCCGCTATCGCTGCGCAAAACTTAGCTGAAAAGTATCCCGGCCTGCGCATCGCCGGCACCCATCACGGCTTCTGGCGCCGCGATGCCAAACAGGAAGGTATTTCAACCGAAGAAGCCGACATTCGCATGGCCGAACAGGTGCGAGAAGCCGCGCCAGACGTGTTGTTTGTGGCAATGGGCATTCCCATGCAGGAAAAGTTCATCGCTGCACAACTGCAACGCCTGAACGTGCCGGTTAGCCTCGGTGTGGGCGGCTCATTCGATGTTTATTCGGGCAAGTTCGAGCGCGCCCCGCAGTGGGTGCAACGCATCGGTTTGGAGTGGCTCTATCGCGTCTTTATTGACCCTTCGCGCTGGAAGCGCATGGGTTATGTGCCACGCTTCATGCTTCTCGCCATCAAAGTGTGGCTGAGCGGTAAGAAGCATGAATAACAACTGCAACCTCGATGTTTTAGCTTTGACTACATAGCAGGTCACTGTTAAACTGCCGTCTAATTGAACTTTCCGGTGACTTTTCTTTTGCTGGTTCTCACGAATCAAACCCAGCCCGCACTCCGAAAATCCGGCGTAGGCTGGGTTTTTCTTGTAACGCCTGAAATAAACCGGAATTTGACGGAGAAAGCATCATGAGCCAGGCTGAATTAGCCGAAGTGCCGCAAAGCACCCCCAACGGCGCATCACTTAGCACCGACAATGCGCCCCATATTTACGAAGAGCCGCAGCATCATATCGTCAACGATGTGATCGTGCGTTTTGCCGGCGACGGCGGCGAAGGCGTCATCACAACCGGCGAGTTTTTCTCATTAACAATGGCCAAATGTGGCCTGAACATCTTTAAAACCACCAGTCTGCCTGCTGAAATCAAGGGCGGCCCGGCCATGATTCAGGTGCGCGTAGGTGAAACCCAACCGCGCTCGCAAGGCTCGTATCTCGATATTCTGGTTTGCTTCAACAACGAGGTTTATCAGATCAATAAAGCCGATTTGAAACCCAACGGCGTGTTGATTTACGATGCGTCCTGCGAAATTGACGATACCAATGCCGACGCGCAGAAATATGAACTGCCCTTTGGCGAAATCGCTAAAAAGCAAGCCGGCGGCGCCTTAGCCAAAAACATGGTCGTCTTAGGCGCGGTTTGCCAGTTACTTGGCGTTGACCCGTCCTTAGTCGAAGATTTGATTCATAAGAAATTCGACCGCAAGGGCGAAAAAGTCGTTGCCAACAACTTGCACGGCTTGCAATTAGGCCGCGATGCCGCCAGCGAATTGGACAATAAGATTCCCTTTCGCATCCAACCCGGCCAAACCAAAGAAATCCTTATCATGCCGGGCAACGATGCCATCGCTTTGGGCGCTATTGCATCGGGCTTGAAGGTCTTTGCCGGTTATCCGATTACACCGGCTTCAACGATTCTTGAAAAGTTAGCCGTCATGCTGCCTAAATTTGGTGGACGCGTGATTCAGGCTGAAGACGAAATTGCCAGCCTCGGTATGGTTTTGGGCGCCAGTTACGCCGGTTATAAAGCCGCTACCTCAACCAGCGGGCCTGGTGTGAGCTTGATGGTAGAAGAGATTGGCTTGGCTTCAATGGCCGAAATTCCCTGCGTGATTTTCGATGCCCAGCGCGGCGGCCCTTCAACCGGCTTGCCGACCAAGCAAGAGCAAAGCGACTTGAACCTTGCCATTTATGGAGGTCATGGCGATGCACCGCGCATTGTTATAGCGCCAGCAACCGTAGAAGATTGCTTCACCATGACGATTGAGGCTTTCAATCTCAGCGAAATGTGCCAGATGCCAACGCTGTTCTTAACCGACTTCTATCTGGCACAAGCTGCGGCGACAATGGAAGAGCCGAACATCAGTGAAGTTCAGGTTATTAATCGAGCGCGTCCGACCGCTGAGCAACTGGAAAATTACAAGCGTTTCCAACTTACTGAAAACGGCATCTCGCCGATGGCCAAGCCTTATGATGACGCAACATATTACATCGCGACCGGCCTGGAGCATAACGAAATCGGCAACCCAGACATTTCGCCCGCCGCACACAAAAAGATGAGCGATAAGCGCCATCAAAAATTGCAAGTAGCGGTAGATTATGCGCTTGAAAAAGGCATCTTCGCGCGCGAGTATGGCGACCCCAACGCAGAAATCGGCTTTATCACCTGGGGTTCAACTGAAGGCGCCATGCAGGAAGCGATTAACTTGGCGAAGCAGTGGGATTTGCCTGCCGCACAGTTGCACATTTTATTGATGAATCCCTTACCGGCTGATGTGATTTATCAGTTCATTGACAAACATCCACGTATTGTCGTCGCTGAATTGAACTACACCGGCCAGTTAGCGCAACGTTTGCGGGCCGCGTTAAATATTCAAGTCGAAAGCTTCACCAAATGCACCGGCCAGCCATTTACGCCGTATGAATTGCTCAAGCACATCATGTCCTTGCACGATTGGGACGATGACCGCAGCGAGCCAGTGCTTTCGCATGTGGCGCGAGTGCAAACGCAAATGCAAGTGCCCGCGCCCAAGCCGGGTCACGATGGTCAAGATGCCAACATGGGCGGCGCAGTAGCCGTCAGCAGAATTTAGTTGAGAGTTTTGAGTTCGGGTGCCCTCTGGGCAGGATTTTGAGTTGATAAGGATTGTCCATTTTAACTCTTAACCCAAAATTCATAACTCAAAACTAACCAGCGAAGCGAGTTAAAATGCCTTTTCAACCCAAAGATTACAAAACCGATGCGAAGCCGATTTGGTGCCCTGGTTGCGGTGATTTCGCCGTTTTAGCCGGGCTTTATCAGGCCTTCGCCGCGATGCAAATTGATCCGACGAAAACCGTCATCGTTTCCGGCATCGGCTGCTCCAGCCGTTTGCCGGTTTTCGTGAAAAGCTATGGCTTTCATACCGTGCATGGCCGCACCCTACCCGTTGCCACCGGCATAAAGATGGCGAACCCGGACTTAACCGTTTTAGCAATGGGCGGCGATGGCGATGCCTTTGCCATCGGTGGCGGCCATATTCCGCACGCCGCGCGGCGCAACGTGGACATCACTTATATTGTGATGGACAACTTTATCTATGGCCTGACCAAAGGCCAGACTTCTCCAACAACCGGCAGCGGCGAAATTGGTCATGGTTTTAAATTGACAACGACCAGCCCGCACGGCCAATATGAAGAACCGCTGAATCCCTTAGCGATGCTCCTCATTTACGGCGCCAGTTTTGTGGCACGCGGTTATTCATCAAAACCGAAACAATTGGCCGCGCTTTACCAGGAAGCGATGAATCACAAGGGCTTTTCCTTTATTCAAATTTTGTCGCCCTGCGTCGTTTTCAATCGCACTTATGACGAGTTGGACGCAGCGATTATTCCGCTCGAAGGCCAGCACGACCCCAGTGATTTTCACGCCGCTATGGCCCTGGCGCTGGACACGCAAACTGAGCACTTAGGTGTTATCTACAAAAAAGAGCGGCCTACTCTGACAGATCGCATGGATGCGATTCTCGATAAAAGCAATCCCGACGGCAATCCGCAGGATTTGCAAAAACTGTTTGGCTCTTATCGAGTTGGTTAAAGCAAGAAAATAAAAAGCCCGCCACTTAATTCGTGGCGGGCTTTTTATTTAACCCCTCCTGCCCAGAGGGCACCCGCCCTTGGTAGGGGGCTAAAGTCCTGCTTGACTGAACAAGTAAAATGCTTCAGTTCTTACTATGTTTTAATCGTGCTGCGACGTTTTAATATAGC
>DASWNL010000720.1:0-2061 GCA_036399215.1 Abditibacteriaceae bacterium | reverse complement strand
CCATTGTCAAACAGGGCCGCGATATGACGATGAATCTTTCGCCCAAGCCCGGCGTGAAACCGATTCCGAAGTTGGTCAAGGAATCAGGTAAGCAAAAGAAGCATGGCGATGAAGAAGTAAATGTCACGCTTGATGCCGAGATTGAAGTTGACGAAGAGTTTGAAGCATTGCAGGCGCGCTTAGTTGCCGAGGCGGAAGCCGAAGCTGGCGAAGGCGACGATGAAGAGGACGACGTTGAAGATTCAGACGGCATCGCGGACGACGTTGACGAAGCCGACATCATTGACGAAGCGGACGACGTTGATGAAACAGACGAAGTGACGAAAGACGAAGACACCACAGACACTGCCAACCAGAGTTGATTTTGCGATTGATCTGGAAGCGGTTAATTTTTGGAGTGAATGAACATGGGTAAAATGAAAACGCATAAGGCCACGTCCAAGCGCGTGACCGTAACCGGAAGCGGCAAACTTCGCCGCCGGAAAGTAGGCCTAACGCACTTGCAGACCAAGCGCAGCAGCCGCACCCAGATGCGCAATAACAACGGCGCGATGACCATCGCCAAAAGCGATGAGCAGAATATGAAGCAATTGTTAGGATTGTAAATCGTTATTGGTTTTTCGTATCGAGTGACCAATAACCAATGACGAAGGAGTGAATTATGGCCCGCGTAAAACGAGGGAAGACGGCTTCGGCCAAGCACAAGAAAATTCGGGATTTAGCCAAGGGTTATTACGGCGCCAAGCACCGCTGGTTTCGCACTGCGAACGAAGCTGTCATGCACGCCGGACAGTATGCCTATCGGGATCGCCGCAATCGCAAGCGCGATATGCGCAGCCTGTGGATTGTTCGCATCAATGCGGCAGCACGCATCAACGGCATCTCTTATTCGCAACTGATTAACGGCTTGAACAAGGCCGGTGTCGAAGTGGATCGCAAGATGCTCAGCGAACTGGCGATTCATGATGAAGTGGCTTTTCGCCAAATCGCCGATGTCGCCAAAGGCGCTTTGACGGCGTAAGTCTCAATCAACCACAAAGGCACAAAGACACAAAGGAAGCACAAAGAAGATTAAGAGAGAACTCAGGTATCATCCCTTTAGTTCTTTTCTTTCTTCCTTCTGTGCTTCCTTTGTGTCTTTGTGCCTTTGTGGTTAATAAACATGAACGTCATTACCTCGCGCCAGCATCCACTTTGTAAGTTGGTGCGTGCTTTGAACAATTCGCGCGAGCGGCGAAAACGTGGTTTGTTTGTGGCGCCGGGCGGCAATGCTGTCACGGCGGCTCTGGCGGCGCGCTGGCCTCTGGAACGCTTAATAGTCTCGCCCGATGATGCCGCGAATGGATGGGAGCAAATTGCCGAGCGTGCCGAAGTGCCGTTGGTTCTCGCTGATGAAGCGATTCTTGAATATATCGGCGATGTGCCGAGCGCACCGGATGTGCTCGCTATCGCGCGAATGCCTCGAAGTGAAAACAAGAATCTTTCTGGTGATGGTTTGATTTTAATTCTGGATGGCATTAGCGATCCGGGTAATGTGGGAACGCTGATTCGCAGCGCCGATGCGGCGGGTGCGCGTGCTCTTGTCACAACAGAAAATAGTGCGGATGCGTTTGGTCTTAAAGCGGTGCGCGCTTCGGCGGGCAGCGTGTTTCACTTGCCGCCACTGAGTTTTGAAGACAACTCGGCAGAATCTCTATCCGCGCGCTTGCAAAGAGAAAATGTTCCTGTTGTTATTGCGACGGCACATCAAGGACAAAGTTGTTTTGAGTTTCGCTGGCCCGCCCGGTGTGCTCTGGTTTTGGGGCATGAAACGCGCGGCGTATCGCCGGTATGGGAAGATGTAGCTTCGGCGCGCGTTACGATTCCTATGTTTGGCCGTGCTGAATCGCTGAACGTCGCTGGTGCCGGGGCGGTGCTACTTTATTCGTGGCGTAACAGTTCGTCCAGATAAGCGCCGATTTCGCGCACAACTTCATCGCCGGCTTCCTCGGTTGCAAAGAGATAGCAGCCACTCCAGGAATCCCAGCCTACTTCAAATTGCAGGCGGTTCCGTGCATAGCT
>DASWNL010000719.1:0-3744 GCA_036399215.1 Abditibacteriaceae bacterium | reverse complement strand
CTTTCGCCTTCACCCTTCATCCTTAATTAACATGTAGCCGATGCTGCGTATGGATTTGATGCGGTCACTACCATCGGGGGCCGGGCCAATTTTCTTGCGAAGATTGGAAACGTGCATGTCAATGCTGCGGTCATAGGCGCTCCACTTGCGATCTAAGGCATTACGCGCTAAATCATCGCGTGAAACCGTAACACCTGGTGTTTTGATCAAAAGCGCAAGTAAATCGAATTCGACAGTGGTGAGTTCGATGGTCTTGCCGCCACAGCGCACGCGCCGCGCCGGCGCATCCAATTCCAAATCATCGCATTGCAGCTTTTCGCGTGGCGCGGCAGGAAGCGAAGCAGCAAAACGGGCGCGCCGCAAAATCGCATGAATGCGCGCCGTCAGTTCACGTGGATTGAAGGGCTTAGGCAGATAGTCGTCAGCGCCAAGTTCCAGGCCAATAATACGATCTATATCGTCACCCCGCGCGGTTAGCATAAGAACAGGCGTAGCGCAGCCGCCTTCGCGCAGTTGGCGCAATACCTCAAAACCGTTCAATCCGGGCAGCATAACGTCCAGCACAATCAAAGAGAACTCTTCATCTTGGGCGCGACGAACGCCATCGTCGCCGCGCGTGACGCTGTCTACTTGAAACTCCGGCTCCAAAAACTCTTTGACCAAAGCGCATAATTCGCGGTCATCGTCTATCACCAACAGGCGATTCATGCTTGCAGTTTAAGGTAATGCTTCAAAATATTACCTAATCAATCGTCAAAATTTGTCAACGTGTTCTGACGATCTTTGACGATGCCTTGACACAAACCGTGCATCGCCCTGCCGTTTTTCTCGTTGGCAACCTATCGGCGCCCAAACAAAATCCAAAGGCGCCGGCCAAGGAGCAAAAATGCAAAGCAGAACCAAAGTAGGAATTGTCGCCCTGGTGGGCACAATGGTCGTGGCAGGAAGCATCGCCGTTAAAGCCAAAAACGAGAAGGCCGCTAATCCGTATCAAGCCGTTGTCAAAGCGCGCTTCGATGCGTTAGCCGGGCAGATGAATCTCAGCGATGCGCAGAAAAAATCAATGTCGTCCGTGATGGGTGGCGCTTTATCCCAGGCACGCACTATCGCCCAGGACAGCGCATTGGAAAGGTCGCAAAAGCAGCAGAAAATGCGCACCTTGCAACAAAACACGCGCGAAAGAGTTACAAAGATTTTAACGCCGGCCCAACGCAACGCGGCGCAAAGATTATTTGCCGAGCGCCAACAACGCACCAGTGGAGTTTTGAACGAAATCGCTGATGAATTGCAGCTAACTTCTGCTCAGCGCGCTGAAGTCAAGCCAATTGTCGAAGATGGTATTAAACAAGCGCGCGCTATATGGCAAAGCCCCTCCAACTTTGGTGAGAAACGCGCGCAGTTGATGCAACTTCACCAAAGCACAAATGAAAAACTGGCCTCAGTCTTGTCACCCACGCAGATGCAAAAGCTAAAACAAATGCAAGAAGCCGTGCGTGCCGAAGCTGTGGCGCGTGCGGCCCAATGGAGATTGTTATCGCGATTCTAAGGGCTTAGAGACACCAACCATCGGCACGTTTTACATGGCAAGCGTGCTGCTGGTTGGTGTCTCTGTTAAACCACATCTACAATTACATTCATCATGCGTTTTGCCATTTGCAACGAAGTTTTCGGGCCGCGCCAATCGTTGGAAGATTGGCGTCATATCTGTCATTTTGTCGCCTCCTGCGGTTATCAAGGTATCGAAGTCGCGCCGTTTACTTTTGCTGAAAACGTGAACGACATAGATGATGCACAAAGGCGCGTCCTCAAAAACATCGCGCAAGAAAATAATCTGACGATTGTGGCCTTGCATTGGCTTTTGGTGTCGCCGCCCGGCTTGCATTTGCACACGCGCGATAAAGTTTTACGCCGTCGCACGCGCGATCATCTGGCTTCATTAATTGACTTCGCGTGTGATCTGGGCGCCGGTATTATGGTTTTAGGTTCACATCATCAGCGTCATTTGGAAGATGCCGACTTTGCGGGCGCCTGGCAGCGCACGGGGGAAGTTTTTAACTCGCTGACGCCAATTCTTAGCGAGCGCAACGTTACGCTTTGTCCCGAAGCCTTGCCGCCACCCGATTGCGATTTCATTCAAAGGGCAAGCGAGGCCGCGCAATTAGTCGAAGAAATCAACCATCCCAATGTGCGCTTGATGTTAGATGCCAAAAGTTTAAGCGCCGAAGTGCAGCCACCGCTGCAAACCATTCGCGAATTAGGCTGGGGCATCGCGCATTTTCACGCCAATGATGCTAATCGCCGTGCGCCTGGCTATGGCGAAACTGATTTTCACGCTATTGCGACTGCGTTGCGCGAGGTCGATTATCAAAACTGGGTTTCGGTTGAGCCTTTCGATTATTGGCCCGATCCGCACACGTTAACCCGTGAGACATTGAAGTATTTGCGCGGCGCGTTTGCTCTTTAATGCCATGACTATTCACATCACAACTCCTGTGCCGCTCGACTCTACGCCGGTTTTTATCGGAATGCCGCATGAACAAATTGCAGATAGCAATTTGCAGTTGCGCCGGCTCAATGGTGGCGCGCCAATCCCGGCACAGGCTACGGCGAATGGTCTGCTTGCACTTTTAACTTTGCCGCCGGGAAGAAGCGAATTTCAGTTGGAAAGCGCGCCAATGTCTTCGCCACAGGTGTCTTTACAGGAAAGCGACGACCAACTAAAAATTCTGCTGCCCGGCGGCCCCTTTGGCACCTACCACTTTGAAAAAGCCGCGCCGCGCCCTTATTTGTGGCCGCTTTTGGGGCCTGGAGGCAAGGAATTAACGCGCGCTTTTCCTATGGAAAATCGGGAAGGTGAAAAGCAGGATCATCCACATCATCGCTCTTTGTGGACAGCCTTCGATGAAGTCAACGAAGTCAACAACTGGCACGAAGGCGAAGGCCACGGCTGGACAAGGCATCAGCGATTCGTCAGCCAGATGAGCGGCCCGGTGTTTGGCAGCTTTCGCAGCGAAAACTACTGGACAAGTGCGCAAGGTGAGCCTTTCATGGCTGAAACACGCACAATGCGCGTTTACAGCGTGGATGGCGTGCGGCGCTTATTCGATTATGAAATTGCCTGGCACGCTACACACGACACCGTGACTTTCGGCGATACCAAAGAAGCGGGTGTCGTAGCCTTTCGCGTGGCGACTTCGATGGACGGCGCACGTGGCGGCATAATTACCAATTCAAATGGCGGGCGCGGCGAAAAAGAGTGTTGGGGGAAACAGGCTGATTGGTGCGACTATTCGGGAGAAGTGGATGGCGAAACTTATGGCATCACGGTTTTTAATCGCCCCGAAAGCGATGGCGAGGCTCCTCGTTGGCATGTGCGCGATTATGGATTGTTTGCCGCCAATCCCTTTTCTGTCGCGGCCTTTGAAGGCGGCGAAAAACAGCCGTTCGTTTTGCAAAATCGGCATAGCGTTCATTTTTTCTATCGCGTGCTTTTGCATAAAGGCGATGCCGAAAAAGCAAACCTTGAAGTCGTTTGGGACACAATCAATACCCCGCCGCGCGTGGAGATTACTATGCAAACGGCGTAACCTTATTAATAGCTTTAGGGTCTTAGGTAGTTAAGCCATAATGAAATGGCTAAAACTCCTTATGTGGCAAGGCAAAACAAGTATTACCGGCGTTCCCGAATTTCGGAAAAGAAATTTCGTCAGTTGGCGCACTGTTTTGCCCAAGATTTGTGCGCCA
>DASWNL010000718.1:0-13129 GCA_036399215.1 Abditibacteriaceae bacterium | reverse complement strand
GGCGTTTTCGTGAGCGGTTTCAATTTAATCGGTGGCAACGGCCCCGGCGATGGCAACATCATCTCCGGCAACAACGGCGCCGGTATTTACATCAGCGGCGGCGCGCAACATATTAACGGCAATTTCATCGGCTTGACCGCAGGGGGAGGCGCAGCTTTACCCAACGGCCAGGCGGGGATTTTCGTAAGCAATTCGACAAACAGCATCATTGGCAGCCCACGGCCCGGCGGACGCAATTTCATCGCCGGCAACGCGGGCGCAGGCATTGTGCTGGAAAACTCCGACAACATTTCGTTATTTAGTAACTGGATCGGCGTAAGCGTCGATGGCAACACTTCAATTCCCAACAACGGCGGCGTGATATTGAAAGCCGGCTCATCGCACAATTTCATTGGTGGCTTTCATCCAGGCGAAGGCAATGTCATCAGCGGCAATAAGGACACCGATGTTCTATTAACCGGCGCCGGCACAACTGAAAATCTGCTGTGCGGCAATATCATCGGTCTTTTGCCCGATGGCCAACGTCCTACCACTTCGCAAATCACCGCTACCGCAATTCGCCTGGATGACGGCGCCAATGCCAACCGCATCGGCAAAGCCGTCCTGGAACGTGAGGCGGATGGCAGCAACCTCATCGCTGATTACGCAGTCGTTGGCATCCATGTCAATGGGGTTCAAGATACGATCATCGAAAACAATCATATCGGCTTGAAAAAAGATGGGCAGCGTCCCGCTATGCCCGAATACAAGCAACAAATCGGCATCCTCCTGGAAAACGGGGCAAGCCGCACTCGTATTGGCGGACGCCAGTCGGCAGGGCCATCGTCTCCTGAGTTAAATCGCATCGCCTTTCAGGTGAATTATTCCATTCTTCTGCGCGGCGAAACCACTTCCAATAATGCTATTCAGTTCAATCGCATCGGTCTGGAAAGAGATTCTATGACTTTCTCCGGTGGGCTAAGCGGCATCGGCGTCGAAGCATCGGGCAATAGCATCAGCACTGTAGTTCAAGACGCCGGAACCGCCATCATTTTAGCGGGTAGCAACAACACAGTGCAAAACTGCATTCTGCGCCACAACTTGGTCGCGATTAATGTCCGAAGCGGCACACAGAACTTAGTGGGTGGTTCTCAAGCGCAAAGCAACCGCATCCATGCCAACTCAGACGGAATTGTCGTGGAAGCACTTAACCCCTTGCCACAAGTCACCATTCGTCGCAATGAGATTTTCGATAACCTGCATTTGGGCATTGACCTGCTCGATGGGCGTGGAGGCGTGACTCCCAACGATGAAAGCGATGCCGATAGCGGCCCTAATGGACTGCAAAATTATCCGGTCATGAGCGAAGTGGCCCAAAGCGCGCCGGGTGAGCCTCTACTTTTGCGAGGCCGCTTGAATAGCACGCCCAATCGCACTTTCGCGATTGATGTTTTCGCCAACGTTGTAGCGCATCCGCTCTCCGGTTTTGGCGAAGGCGAGCAATATCTTGGCTCCTTTGAAGTCACCACCGATGCCAATGGCAACGTTTCTTTCGAGCAGCTTGTGAATTTGACTGAAAATATGGCTGAACCTTTAGGTCAATTCATTTCCTTAACCGCCACGGATGAAAGCACCGGCGACACCAGCGAATTCAGTCGCACAGTCGAAATCAACGTTTCGGGATCATCCTGAAACCTTGCGAACCTTCGGTGTAATCTTTTTTAGTCTTTGCACCCTGACTTCTTCCCGTTAAAGTTAAAAAGACAATTTCCGAAAAGGACTCTCTTTTACGACATCATGGCAAAGACACTCAAGGTAGGCGTCATCGGCGTGGGCGGCATCGCCGGCACGCACTTTCCGGGCTGGAAAAACAGCCCACACACCGAACTATTCGCACTCTCCGATCCGGTTGCTCCGGTTTTACAGCGCGTTGGACAAGCTCAGGGCGTGGACAGGCTTTATGAAAAGCCTGAAGACTTAATTAACGACCCCGACATTGACATCGTGGACGTTTGCACGCCCAACGCTTATCACGCGCCGCTTTCGATTGCTGCATTAGAAGCCGGCAAGCACGTTATCTGCGAAAAGCCGCTCGCGCCCGGCCCCGATGAAATTAAAAAGATGATCGCGGCCCGTGACAAAAGCGGCAAGTTGCTTATGACCGCGCAGCATTTTCGCTTTCAAGGCAGCGCCAAAGCCCTTCAAAAAGAAATCTCCGGTGGCCTTCTCGGCAACATTTATCATGCACGTTCTTGGATGCTACGCCGTTCGTGGGCACCGATTCGGCCCGGTTTTATCATGAAAAAACATTCCGGCGGCGGGCCATGCATTGATATTGGTGTGCATATTCTTGACTTAACGCTATGGATGATGGGCAATCCGCGCCCTGTTACAGTTTCGGGCGTGGCCGGAGCGCCACTTGCCAAGGCCAAAGGCGCCTTTTCCACCTGGGGCGGCGCCATTCCCAAAGAATATGATGTCGAAGATTACGCTTCGGCTTTCGTGCGTTTTGAAAACGGCGCGACCTTGATTCTTGAAGTCTCGTGGCTTTTGCATCACAAGACTCTGGGCGAAGATATGCAGATGTGGCTCTATGGGGATAAAGCCGGTGCCCATTGGCCCGGCAAAGAGATCATCAGCGCCAACAACAAAACGCAGCAGCTTCTCAACACGCAGTTGCAAATAGACGATGGCAACACCGAACCGCACGCCCTCGAATGCATGGAGTTCGCCGAAGCCATCATCAAAGGCAAACCTTCTCCTGTTCCCGCCGAGCAAAGCATGGATGTGATGGCGATTTTGAATGGCTTGTATAAAAGCTCCGAAACGGGCCGCGAAGTTGTTTTGAAGTATTAAAAACCAGAACACACAAAAACGCCGCGCCGAGAAATTCTCGGCGCGGCGTTTTGCGTTTTGTTGGCCTCAAAAAATTTCATTGAATATTTCACTTGACACCAGTTCAAGAATCCTGCATAATCCCCAACTGTATTATTCGTATTAGGACAGTTAGAAAGGAGCAAGGCAAACGTGGCGCTTGAATTTCGCGTGACAACGGGGAGTAATCTTCCCATTTACCGACAAATTACTGATCAAGTGCGCAAGGCGATTGCAACCGGTGCGCTTCTACCGGGTGAGCAATTGCCCAGCGTGCGGGCCATGGCTGAAATCCTCGTCATCAATCCCAACACCGTCGCGCGGGCTTATGCTGATTTGACGCAGGAAGGCGTGCTCGAATCGCAAGCGGGCAAAGGTTTATTCGTCGCGCAGCGTCGCCAGAAATATTCGCGCGCCGAGCGATTGCGGCGGCTTGAGGCGGCTTTGGATGCCTTCGTTCACGAAGTCTTATTTTTAGATTTTAAAGACGAAGAAATCGTGACGGTATTACAGAGAAAGCTGGCTGAAATCGCAGGAGAATCGGCCAACAAGAAGTGATCCAGGTAGTGAGGCACAAAGTGAGGTTTCACATGAACAAAACAGTGATAGAAACGCGCGATTTGACGCGCTACTTTGGGAAAAAGCGCATCGTGGCGCCTTTGAATTTATCTGTGCCGCGCGGCTCTATTTTTGGTTTCTTAGGCCGCAACGGCGCCGGAAAAAGCACCACGATTCGCATGTTACTTGGCCTGCTCGAACCAACGCGCGGCACTTCGATAGTGCTCGGTGAAGACAGCCGCCATTTGTCCGCGCAAACGCGTGGCCGCATCGGTTATTTAGCCGAAGGGCATCACGTTTATGGCTGGATGAGCATCAGAGAATGTGCCAAATTTCAGTCAAGCTCTTTCGCGCATTGGAACGACAAGATTTTTGAGGGCGTGATTCGGCATTTTGGTTTAGAGCCAGGCATGAAGGCCGGGAATCTGTCGCGTGGCCAACGCGCTGGTTTGTGTCTGGCGCTCACTTTAGCTCCGGGGCCGGAGTTATTGATTCTCGATGATCCGGCTTTAGGCCTTGACCCTGTAGCGCGGCGCAGTTTGCTGCAATCCATGTTATTCGTGGCGCGCGGAGAAGGGCGCACGATTTTGTTTTCCTCCCATTTGCTCTCTGATGTCGAACGCGTTGCCGATCATATCGCGATTTTGGATAACGGTGTTTTGCGGGCGAATTGCCCTCTGGATACTTTCCGCGAAAGCGTGCGGCAATTTGTTTTACATTTCGCTGGAGATGTGCCGATTTTACCGCCGCTACCAGGGCTTTTGCAGAGTTTTCGCACACCGGGCGAAATCGCTTTAACCTTCGCCAATTTCGATGAGAATACAATGGCGCGTCTGGAAAGTTTGGGCGCTTTTCGCATCGAAGAAGTGCCGCTTAGTCTGGAAGATGCCTTTATCAGTTATCTCAGTGAGCGCGGCGAGAAGAGCTTTTTCTTGCAGGAAAACGGTGCCGATGGCGCTATCAAGATGATGGATGAAGAACCATCAAAAAATGTATCTAAGGAGGTCGCACGATGAAAGCGATTATCTGGAAAGAATGGCGGGAACAACTTCCCTATGCAGGCTCGGCCCTGTTAGCTGTTTCGCTCATTTGCGCCTGGATGTTGAATCAGGCTTTAACGGGCCATAGTCCCTGGAATGCCGTGTGGACGCAGGGCATGATGATACCGTTTACAATATTGGCACCAATGATTGCCGGGATTATGGGCGCCTTGCAAATTGTGCCCGAATTGAAGCGCGATCAGTGGGCTTTTTTGATTCATCGCCCCCTCGCACCGGGCACGATTTTCTGGGGCAAAGTGTTGGCGGGATTGAGTTTGTATTTTCTGGTGATGCTGTTACCACTGGCCGGCGTTGCCCTATGGCTTAGCCGCCCCGGCCACGTGCCCGGCCCATTTATCGGCCAAATGTTTTTGGCGCCCATCGCCGATATTCTCAGCGGCATCGTTTTCTATTTCGCGGCCATTTTAGTAACCCTGCGACTAACCAAATCGCGCCTTTCTTATATGCGCATTGCCGCCTTTGTCCTTGCTTTAGGTTGCGCAGCATTGTCTGCATACGTTACTGAATTCTGGCAATCTTTGCTCGTGGTGACGCTTGGAGTGCTGATTGTCGGCAGCGCCGCGTGGGGCAGTTTTGTCAGTCTGGACAGTTACGAAAAGCAACCGGCCAAAGCACGCGCCGGATTGATTATCTCGCTTTATGTTGGCATAGCCGCAACGATAATCGCAGGCGTTGCATTAATTATTTCGATGATGCCCACCGCTCCATCCAACTATTCTCATACGCAGTATCGCGCAGACAAATCGGGTCGCATTATCAAAGTCACGCAATCACCCAATGGCATGACAGTCACAGATTTACAAGGAAAAACCCTTAAATTGCCCAAAGGCAAAAGCTGGGATGATGGCGACTTTATTAATGAATCAAACATTTATTTGGAAACCCAGGCGCCGCGCGTTAACGGTTATCGTTTTCCCGAACGCTACGCCATGCTTATTAGTGGGAGGAATCAACCCGATAACTCTCACTGGTTCTTTGTTATCAATCGCGGCTGGTTTGAAGCTTATTCACCACAGACCCGGCTTCGACAAGGCTTTTTAGGGCCGGATGGTTTTTCGCCCTCACCACCGCAACGACGTTTTACAGGTGACTTGCGAAATAGAGGTTGGGGCAACCAGCTTTTTCAATTTGCGGATGCGGCTTACTGGATTGATTTTTCAGAAAGGCGACTTAATGCCTTGGTTCAGACGGTTTCAGGGCAGGCGAACTTCGCTTCCTCGGATATGGCCTCAAATAGTTATCTGGATAACAGTTCGTGGGGCGCCGTTGTGGTGGCGAATAATCAGATTCGCTTTTTTTCAAAGCAAGGCCAGTTGCGTTTTGCCGTGCCTCTGGAATTTGCGCCAACGGATTACCCGTATTTGAGCTTTTTCCCGGTTTCCGAGCAAAAACTGATTTTGCAGCAAAATGGTTATCGCAAAATTGACGGCGAATATATTTCATTGCCCATCCAAGTGCGCGAAGTTACGAGTCGTGGTGAGGTTTTGAAGCGTTATCAGTTGCCGCCGATTAAGCAAACTAACAATTACAAAAATACAGAACCATATCCGCTCGCTGTCTTAATGCCGCCGGGCGCCATTGTAATACCAGTGGCCTATTGGGGGGTTAGTAGCGCCCTGGGTAATGAAACAGCCAGAGAAAGTTGGAAAGCCTTTAAACGCGATGCTTCTGTGTATTGGTTTACACTGATTTCTATCTTGACGGCTCTGCTTTGTGCCATGCTGGCGTGGCGTTTTGGACTGCATTACCAGGTTAGCCCCAAAACGCGTTGGATATGGGCTATCAGCGTTTTTTGGACGGGACTTTTCGGTTTGCTCACACTGTTGGTTTTGCGCGAGTGGCCGCCACGCATCCCTTGCGAAACCTGTGGCAAAAAGCGCAGTGTGGCCCAGGAAACTTGCGCTTCATGCCACGCCGCGTGGTCGCCTCCACCACTAGACGGCACAGAAATCTTCGCTTAAAACCGTTCAGAAACAAAAAAGCGCATCGCTTGAAATGGCGATGCGCTTTTTTGCACTTTGCGCCGGGGCATTGCGCAATTAAACTCGCGGGACACATTATGAAAGACCCGATTATTGCCGTATCGTCGTGGGCGTTGCACGAGGAACTGGGGAAACCAGCGTTTTACGGTGCAGATACCAAAGAAATCCCCGTTGAAACACATAATAACGGCGAGCTTTCGCTGCTGGAAATGCCTGCTGCTTTAAAAGCGCGCGGCATTCGCACCATGGAAATATGCCACTTTCATTTACCTTCGCGTGATAAAGAGTATCTCGAAGCTTTGCGTGAAGCGATGGATATTTCCGGCGTTACACTGCACGCGCTACTTATTGATGATGGCGACCTGACCAATCCCAAAACCGGCCCGCGCGATTTGGAATGGATTCACGATTGGCTGCCGGTTGCTGCACAGCTTGGCGCACAAAAAGCGCGCGTTATCGCCGGCAAAACCAAAGGTGAAGGCTGCCTGCAAACTTCAGCGATGATGCTGCGCTTGCTTTCACGCTACGCCGAAGCTTTAAAAGTGCATGTCACCACGGAAAACTGGTTTGCCCTGCTCGATTCACCTACTGCGGTGCAGGCATTGCTGAACCACACAGAAAATCGTATTGGTCTCAATCTCGATTTCGGCAACTGGAGCGGAGCGGATAAATATGAAAGGTTAGCGGCCATCGCGCCTTTGGCGACAAGTTGTCATGCCAAAGCTGATTTCAATGAGGATGGGGACATCTATTTCGACGATTTCTTGAGTTGTTTGAGTTTGCCTTATCCCGATGACTTTCGCGGGCCTTTTACGCTTGTTGCCGGTGGTTGGAAAGGTGTGGAAAGCGCATGTGAGGTTATCCTTCACGGTTTTAAGGAGCCTGCATGACAACGCCCGAAACTTTAACGCAAGAGCAAATTGATTTTTATCGAGCCAACGGCTTTGTGCATATTCCCGGCATCATCGCGCCTGAAGAAGTTGCTATCTTTCATCAAGCCGCACTTGAAGCCAATCAAAGCACGCATAACCTTTCGGAGGGCGGTCACATATTCGATCAGCATGTCAATGTATGGCGGCAAAGCGAAGGCATGAAAAAGCTGACTTTGCATCCCAACATTGCGGCGGTAGCCACTAAATTAGCGGGCGAGCCTTTGCGTTTATGGCACGATCAAATTCTCATTAAACAGCCTGGCAAAAGTCGCCCGACGGAGTTTCATCAAGACCAGCCTTATTGGCCGCACGCCGATGGGCCGAACCCAATCTCCTGCTGGATTGCTTTATGCGATGTGCCTGTCGAGCGCGGTTGCATGACGTTTTTACCGGGCAGCCACCGGCGCACCGATTTGCCGATGCAGAATCTGGGCGACGCGCGTAGTTTGTTTACCATTTGTCCCGATTTGCAGTGGAGTCCACGCATGACGGTGCCCTTGCGCGCCGGCGACTGCACCTTTCATCATGGCCGTTGCGCCCACATGGCAACGCCGAATTTTACGGAAGAAGCCCGTGTGGCGCACGTGGTGATTTTTATGCCGCGCACGACAACTTATAATGGCGTTAAGCACGTTGTAACCGACCCGCTGAATTTAACCAAGGGCGCCTTACTTGAAGGCGAACTGTTTCCGAATGTTGGATAAAAGCTATCCTAAGAGTTAGCGCCTGATGGATTAAACAAGTTTCAGGCATTTATGGATTCCCGCGGGGCGGGAATGACGTATGTAAGAGTTGTCATTCCCGCCCCGCGGGAATCCATAAATAACTTCCTCATCGCGCTTTTTATGGCTTTTGGAATATCCTGTGAACACCATGACCAATCCTTACACCAACCTGCCCATCGGCGCCCAGCCTTACATCTTTTCCAAGTCGCAAAACCTCAACTGGGACGAACTATTAGGCTCGCTCAAAGCGGGCGGTTACGACGCCTTTGAAGGCGGCATCGGCAAGCGCGACATGGTGGACTTATGCGCCAAACACGGCCTGCATTTCGCCGCCGTGCATTCAACGCCATCCGGTTTGCAAGATGTGAACACAGTGGCTGATTTCCTCTTGCAAACTCCGGCACGCAGCGTTTGCTCGTCCGGCCTGCTGAAGTGGCACGAGCGCAGCCGCGATGATTATTTGAAAACTATCGAAGTTCTTAACCAAACTGGCGCCGCCTTACGCGAGCGCGGCATTTACCTGCACTATCACAACCACGAATTTGAATTTGAGAGCGATGGAAACTTTCGCGGCATTGATTTATTAAGCGAAGGCTTCGATGCAGGTGCCGTAGATTTTTGCCTTGATGCCGGTTGGGTCGCTTATGCCGGCGAAGATGCCGCGCAATGGATGCGCGACCATGCCGAGCAAATCGGCTTTTTGCATCTGCGTGATTTCACAGACAAAGTCTTCTGCCCGCTTGGTCAGGGCGAAGTTGACTTGCGCGCCCAAATCGAAACTTTGCCGCTTTTGAAAAACCTGCGCGGCATCATGGTCGAGCAAGACCCAAACACTGATGAACCGCTACAGGCTATGCTCGAAAGCCGCGCTTATTTGAAACAAGAGTTTGGAATTTAAAATAGAACGCAAATCACGCAAATAAACGCTAATTCTCGCAAATTCTTTTCAAAAGATTTGCGTTCTATTCCGAAAATTCGCGTGATTTGCGTTCTATTAAATGCATCATGAATCCTATTCGCTTCGCTTATGTTGGCTGCGGCTTTGTCGGCCAGCGCATTCACATTCCCAACTTCTCATCATTGCCCGATTGCCGCTTTGTAGCTTTAGCCGAGGCACGCCGCGAACTCGGCCAAAAAGTCGCGGCTCGCTATGGCATTGAAAAGGTTTATGCGTCACACGAAGAGATAGCCAACGATCCTGAAATCGAAGCCGTTGGCGTGTCGGCGCCGTATGCCTTGCAAGGCAGCATCGCTGAAGATTTATTGCGCGCCGGCAAACAGGTTTTCATGGAAAAGCCGATGGCGGTTTCGCTTCAACGCGCGCAAAGCATAGTGGAAGCCGAAAGGCAAAGCGGCGCCCGTCTCATGGTTGGTTACATGAAGCGTTACGACCCCGGCAATGTGCTGTTAAAAAGGCATCTTGATGAGTGGAAAAGCAGTGGTGAAGCCGGCAATTTCGTTTTAGCCCGCAATCATGGTTTCGGTGGCAACTGGGTTTTTGCGCAAGACCCTAACGTGCCTTTTGAAACTTCATCCGATACCCCGCCGCCCGCGCCTGATGAATGCCCGGCCTGGCTGCCGGATGAGCATAAGAACTCCTATCTCGGCTACTTGCAACAGTGGACACACAATATCAACCTGTTGCGCTTTTTCTTAGGCGGCGAAGCGCAGGTGAAATTTGTTGATTTAAACGAGGATGGCATGACCGGCGCCGTGGTTTTTGACATTGGCGGCCAACGCGCCATTTTAGAAAGCGCCTACACGCAATTTCATGGATGGGAAGAGCATACGCAAATCTATTTTGAAGGCGGCTGGCTGCGCACCGGGGCGCCTCCTCTCATGCAAAAAGAAACCTCGGCCACTGTCGAAATCTATCGTGCCGGTAATAAAGAACGTGCGCCGCAACTGATTCAAGAGTTCGCGCCTGCCGGTTGGAGTTACCGCGAAGAAGCCAAGCACTTTTTAGCCTGTGTGCGCAGCGGCGAAGCGTTTGGTTCCAGCGCCGCAGATACTCTGCAAGACGTGCGAATTTTTGAAGAAATTTATCAGCAGTTTTTAAAAATCTCTTAATGCAAGCTCAGGCTGTTGTCGCTACGGCGCCGTGGAAAGTGGAAGTGCAAAATGTCTCTGTGCCCGAAGCGGGGCCGGATGAGATTGTCATTCGCGTGCTGCACTCGTGGATTAGCAACGGCACCGAAGGCTCTTTCATTCGCGGCGAGCGCATTGGTGGCGATACACCGCGCCGCGAAAGTGACCCTTTGCCCTTTCCTCATGTGCCGGGTTACCAAAAAGTTGGCATTGTTGAGAAAGTTGGCACCAACGTTACTGATTTTCAAATCGGCGATTGGGTTTTTGCGACGGTTTCGCACGTCGAAGGGATGTTTTACAATTATGGCGGTCATGTTTCACCCGCTGTTACCCATCGTTCACAGGTGTGGAAATTACCTCATGGTGTAGAGCCTTTGGCTTTTAGCGGCTTAGTTCTCACCCAGGTCGGTTACAATTGCGCAGCGCGTCCTGCACTTTCATCAGGAGATGCCACCGTTGTGATTGGTGATGGCCTCGTCGGCCATTGGACGGCGCAAACTCTGCAAGCGCGCGGCGCCCGCGTTTTGATGATAGGGCGTCACGAGGAAAGGCTGGCAAGGTTTGCCTTAGGTGATGGTGACTTGGCTGTCAATGAAAAGCAAGCCGATGTTTTGGCTCTCATTCGCGGTTGGGCACCCAACGGCGTGCAAGTCGTTTGCGATACCGTCGGCACCATTAACTTGTTGGAAGATTTAGTTCCGATTATGCGCCGCGATGGTCATATTTCATCGGCGGGTTTTTACGGCAGTAACGGCCATTTCGATTTGCAACTTTTACGTGATCGCGAATTGACTTTACACGCGCCTTCGGGCTGGAATAAAAGCCGTATGGACACCACCTTAGAGATGGTTTCGCGCGGTGAATTACAAACGCTGCCATTGATTACACATCGCTTTCCTGTTCATAATGCAGCGGAGGCTTACGATTTAATTTTGTCACGCAATGCGCCGGTTCTGGGCGTGGTTTTGGATTGGGAATGAAAACTTTAATTGTGACTGCGCCGGATAAATTTGAGGTTATCGAAGCACCGATTCCACAACCCGGCGCAGGTGAAGTTTTGCTGCGCGTCGAAGCCGTGACGACTTGCCCGCAATGGGATTTACATCTGCGTCACAATGAGCCGATGTTTCTTGGCCATCAATTTCATTATCCTTACACGCCGGGCCAACCGGGCCACGAAGCAACAGGCATCATTGAAGTTTTAGGTGAAGGGGTGAGCGAATTTCAAATTGGCGAGCGCGCGAGCGCGTGGCGCGATACGGGTCATGACACGCCCGGTTGTTATGCGCAGTTTGTCGTCAAAAAAAGCGCCGATTTGATTCGCGTGCCTTCTCATTTACCTTTTGCAGCAACGGCGCCTCTGGAACTGGCGATGTGCGTTGGCGCGCAGTTTTTGCAGTTGCGAAAGCTTAATTTAATTGCCGGTCGCAAGAGTGCCGTAATGGGACTTGGCCCGGCGGGTTTAATCGCTTTGCAAATGATGAAGGCCGAAGGCGCGCAGGAAGTGATTGGCTTTGATTTATCACCGGCGCGGCGCGAACTGGCTTTGCAATTGGGCGCTGATACTGCTTTTAATCCGCGTGAATTTGGGGAGCAATTTCCTCAGTCGGGCGACGCAAAAATCGGCTGTGCTATTGACTGCGTAGGCGCCAAAGCAACGGTTGAATGGTTGATGGATCACACGCGCGAAACAGTCGCGCTCTTTGGTGTGCAACGTGAGGATTATACCTTCGCGCCGCGCCATTATTCATTGAAACTGATAGGCTACCCCGGCCATAGCCGCACCGCTGCCGAATACGCCGTTCGTTTGATGGAATCGGGACAACTTAACCTTGCACCCCTTGTCACGCACCAAATGCCGCTCGAAGATTATGGTCATGGCGTGGATTTATTAGAAAAACAAGAAGCCATCAAAGTCTGCTTTCTGCCCTGGCAGTAATGATTTTCATTTACTTAGGGCCAAATGTTGGATTTAAATACGAAAGCAGCCACCACAACGATAAACCGTTTAGAACAATGCCGAAAACAAACCAGAAGTTTGTTAAAGCAGACAAGCCTCTTTCGCTCATTAACCCTTGAAATCCACGCGCTAAAAACAGGCTGAAACCGACAAAGGCCGGTAATAAGTAGCGCCCGCCTTCGCTCCAACCCCAGTGCATAAAGAGCGCGACTTGCAGCACTGTAAGCCAGGTTAAAACAAAGGCGCTATAACATGGATATAAAATCAAACGCGCTTCGTTTGGCTGATGATTTTCGCGCCGCCATCGCAGAACAATGCCAATGGCAGCAGCCAACGTATAGGCTGCGAAAAATAGATACAGCGCGCCTTGCACCGGCTCAATCGGGCCATCGGGCGTGCGCTGCATTAGCCAATCGCGTTGTGCCCACAACGTGTAAAACATTCGCCAGTTAGCCGAGGCCAGCACAGAGACAAAGGCGGGATGCGCCATAAAAACCAACTTGCCAGCGGAAGGAGGTGGTAACAGTTCTGTGGGAATCGCTGGAGGCGGCGGGAATACCAGCAATAGCGCGGCTTGCGGTAAGGGCGTCCAGGTGCCATAAAGCAACATAGAACGAATGTGCCACGGGCTGACGACAACTATACCGATCAATAAAATCGTCAAAGCACTTTGCCAGGCGACTTTGTTTTTCAAGATACCTTTGCCGTCACGCATCAGTAAAAACAAAGCCAGCGCGGCGCCATCGCATAATAAAGCCGTTGCCTTGCATAAACCGCCCAACCCCATTGCTAAACCAAGCCATAAACAAGCGCGCTTATCAAGGTTATCTTTGAACTTCACCAACAGCAGCCACAAGAAAATCGTAACGGCGCAGAAAGTCGCGCTATCGTTATTGATGGTTGAAGCTGTCATGCCCCACATCGGCAAGAGCGCAATTTGAGCGACGACTAAACGGGCAAAGTTTTGTGA
>DASWNL010000717.1:0-10665 GCA_036399215.1 Abditibacteriaceae bacterium | reverse complement strand
CCAGGCCTTGGAACACACCTTTGAGCGTTATAACATAGACCGCGCCCATTTAGCGGCTGGCGGCTTTTCGGATGGCGCTTCGTATGCGCTTTCGCTGGGCATCATCAATGGCGATTTGTTTACGCATGTTTTAGCGTTTGCGCCGGGCTTTATGGCGCCGACTATGCAAAACGGCGTGCCGCGCCTTTTTATTTCACATGGCACCAAAGACGGCGTGCTGCCGATTGATAAATGCAGCCGCCGTCTTGTGCCCCAGGCGCGCCGCGCGGGTTACGAAGTGCTGTATCAAGAGTTCGATGGCCCGCATACTGTGCCACCTGAAATTGCACAGCAGGCTACGCAGTGGTTTCTGACGGAGCCTATAGGTGCTAAAGAATCAGGCGCTAAAGAATAATGCTTTGCTCCGTCCAACTTGGCCCAGCGCAACGCGGGCCATTGGGTGTCCAGATTAGTGGATCAATGCACATGCGCCGCGCGGTTTTTTCAATATCCCAGGCATGATAAACCACGAATTCCGTCTTATCATCCGGCCCTAAAACAATTGAATTATGGCCGGGGCCGATGACTTTGCCTTCGACACCTTTTAAAACACCTGGCCCCTCGCTGCTCCACTCATCTCGATACGGCCCCATCACTTGTTCGGCAACGCCATAACTCACGCCGTAACCGGGTGTCATCCAGGCGCCGCCCGAATAAAAGCAGTAATAAAGGTCATCGTGCAAGACTACAAAAGCGCCTTCAACCGTATGCCAGGCATCCCAACTGCCGCTATAGTTGGAATGCTGGCGTGCGTGAATATGCCAATCATGAGCGGCGCGCAGAACGGTGCGCGGTTTATCGGTGACGCTCAGCATATCGTCGGCAAGTGGCACAACGGCAGTGCCGGTGCCGACTCTTTCATCTAAAAAATCTTTGGCGAAAAACAGATACCACTGGCCGTCTTTGGGGTCACGAAACGGATGGGCATCAATACTGAAATCCTCTTGCGGCATCAACACGCGCCCGCTATCACGAAACGGCCCGGCTGGATGATCGGCAACTGCAACGCGCAGTTGATGATTGCGCCCTTCGATGCCGTCCGCCGAAAAATACATATAAAAGGTGCCGTCTTTTTCCACCACTTCCGGCGCCCAATAGTTCTGGGCGCTGAGCGTCGTTAATGGCTCTAAAGCGCCGCCTAAACACTGCCAATGTGCCATGTCACGCGAATGTAAAACAGGAAACATGCGCCCATCATCGTAAAGCGAAGCGCCGCTCGAACTACCGGTGCCATAGGCGTAATATTCGCCGCGCCATTTCAATACGAAAGGATCAGCCAGATAACCGGCCCAGACCGGATTTTGGTAATTCAATATCATGTGAAAATTTTCGTTTCTAATCGGCCCACACAGCCACAGGCGCCTGGCCGCGTTGTATTTTGATGTGCTTGAGCAAGCGCCGATTTGTCGTGCCCTCAGTTGTGCCCTCAGCCGCGCCGAGCCAACTCTTTACCGTCGGCACTTCATGAACCGGCAGGGGGTAGAGGCGCTCCCACTGCTCATTGCTTTCGTCTTCGGCAGTAGTGCTTTGACGGGCGCCAACCGGCTCGACTCGCAGTTCATCCTCCAGCACCCGAATACGAAGATAAGAGAAAAGTTTTTCTTCCACCGTAGAGCCTGTTTCCACAGGTTCGCCGCTGGCCCACACCAGGCTATCCAGGCCGGCTTTAGTTAGCGACTGAATGGCCGGTTGATAGCGCGCTGCCAGTTGAGGCGAGAAGATCGAACCCTGCAAGCGGTTTTGACCCCCGGCTCCGGTTACAAGGTAACACTGGTGCGGAGCCGCACTACTATGCAGCCATTCAAAGCCGTGAGAATGGCCGGTAAACACCAGGTCGGCCTCCTGAAGAATGGCTTCGAGGTTCTGGCGCACGCCCACGGAATCGCTGCGCTCGGTGTGGCCGGGCAGGGTTGTATAAAGGGGATGATGCAAATACACAACGCGCCAGATTCGCGCGTTCGGATCATCAAGTTGGCGCTGCTCTTCTTCGGCTTTCACCGCTGCTATGTTGGTGCGCAGCCACTCAATCTGTGCTGCATCATAATCTTCGGCGCTACGCTGGCTGACTTTGCGCGCCATCGCCAGGTCGCGTTGCGTATCAAGAATGGCTTCGCCTAAATTCGCATCTACGGTTTCTTCTTCGGTAGCTTCGTCTTCTTCGACGGCGGGCAGGGCACAGGGGCCGGGCAGTTCCGGCCCAACGCGCTCTCGACACCATTGACCAAGTTTTGCATCCAGAGCCAATCTCGCTTGTTGGGCGGCCTCATATTCAGGCGCGGCAGGCAAAGTAACAGTTAATTTGTCGCGCTCTACGAAATGCAACAGCCACGCTTCTTGTAAATCAAGCAATGTTTCAAAGTGAGTTTCATAAGCCACAACCGGCTGCGGTGCTTTTGAGGCTTCTGCCAACGCCTGCCGCCAACGGGTGTGCAGTTCATCGTTTTTTTGAATGAGCTGGTTTAATTGTTTGTTTTCGGCGGGATGAGTGGTTTCTAAGGTTTTCGACCAGCGTTTCGTGGCTGAAGAAAGCGCCTCGGCGTTATCGGCAACATGAGTTAGCAGTTCGAGCAAACGCGGCCAAATGTCTTCCCGCTCTGCGGCGCGCATGGCTTCGCGTTGTTTGGCTTCTTCCTCTTCTTCCCAGGCGCGGTCACGCTCTACCTGCTCGTTAAGCCGGCCCAGTTTTTTTTCGGTGTGCTCTACAATCGCTTTCGCTTTTTCTTTCATCGGGTCTTCTTCTCCGGGTGGCGGGGCGTCGAGTGTATTGGAATCAAGCGCAAAGAAATGAACATTGCCTCGGCGAAACTGATAGTAACGATTCGGCAACTTCGTTTTCACTCCAAGCTGATAAGGCAGCGGTTCCGGCGCGTCCGGCTCCTGATTAACAAAGGCATTCATATAGGTGGCGCCCATTTCGGAGCCTCCAAAGGGCATGGGCAGTTGCAAGCGATGGAAGAAATGACTGAACAGTTTGCTCAGGCCGACCCAGGAGCCGATTTTCATAATGTGCCCCATCCAGCGGTGCAGGTCGTAGTAGTCATGATTGCCCGGCACAGGTAAAAAGGGGATGCGAAACGTCAGGTTATGATAGTGGCTTTCGGAAGTTTGAAACGCACGATAGGGATCAATGAAATTGAGATCATAAAGGCGCTCCTCACCAGTCAGATAATTCACGTCGCCGGTATGCAATACCATGCCGGCGGCGGGCTGTAGCGGTGGAGCGCCAATCGGAGAGTCAACGGGCGAGACATCAGATGAAGTTTCCGGCAGTAGCCCGCAATCTTCTGCTATCATGGTCGCAACAGCGCCCTGCGGTGAGAGGCGAGAGCCAAAACGGTCAGAGTCTCCCGTATCGCCCAGCACTAAAAACGTCCAGGGTATTTGAGGTTCGGGCGTCCCTTCGATTACCAACTCATGACGGGGTGATTCTCCCGGCTTTGCCACTGTCCAACGACGGATGATTTCACGATCTGCATGGTTATGAAACCAGTCGAGATCGAGTCGCACACCTAAAAGAGTAATCATAAAAGTTCACCTGTAGAATTTCTTGTCTTCACCTCAATGCGGCACCACAAGTCTTACACCGTTTAGTATGTCTTAGGCTACGGACAAACTTATTTACTCGTTAGCTCACGGCGCAGTTTTGCTGAAATTGAAATTTTTGTAAGCTCAGATTTATTATGTGTATGGTGCTTTATGTCGCGTCCGACAAACCTTTGCCACTCATCGCATGGGACGAGAATAATCCGAATTTTCATGTCAAGGAGTTACATGAGTCGTCGGCAGGCGTCCGCAAACAGTTCTCCAAACCTTACGTTTATTATTTGGGTTCAGATCAGGGTTGCGGTTGTGGCTTTAGCTATGGGCAATTTGTAAACGATAACGACGAGCTGAAAAGTCGTGAATCCGTATCGCGCTTATCAAAGTATTTGTCTCAAGCTGTAGAGATAGCTGGCCCTCTTGAATTGTATTCCTGCTGGTCGGGTGACGAAGAAGAGCCGCCAGAATTCAAAGAAGTTGTTACGTTTGAGGAAATCCCAGGCGAAATCGGTGGAGAAGCCTTCGCTTTTCAAGAGCGCGAGTTCATCAAAATAACAAACTGAAAGTCCCCAACTGCAAGCTAACAAGGCGCTAAACCCGGCCTCTTACAACCCCAAGCCTATCTTCTTCACTTCCTCGCTATGCTTCCAGCGGCGGGTGAATCTGATCGCTATGTGGCATGACCTGTAGCATTTAAGCGTTCGATTGCTCCGCGCCCTGTCCGGGTGCGGGGAAATTCCTTTACAATAAAAAGCATGAAATTTGTTCATCAAGTTGGCAATAGCCAGATTCGCATCGAAGAGCGCGACGTGCCCCGGCCAAAGCGCGGCGAAGTAATCATCAAAACCGTAGTTTCCGCGTTATGTGGCAGCGAAATGCACGGTTATCGCAAAGCTGGATATGCGACGGGAAACATGGGCCATGAGGGTGCAGGTATTGTAGCAGAACTGGGTGAAGGCGTCGAAACACTCAGCGTAGGTCAGCGTGTCGGTGTCAGCGCCATCGCGGGATGCGGAAATTGTGATCGCTGCGCAAGGGGCCAATATACCTGGTGCGATAACTATGCGTTCTTTGACAATATGCACGCCGAGTATTTTGTGATTCCGGCCTTAGCCTGCCACGTTTTGCCCGATGATGTGCCGTGGGATGTGGGTGTATTAATCACCGGCGATGGGTTGGGCGTGCCTTATCACACTTCAACGAAAATTCAGAGCGCGGATATTCAAACTATTGCCGTTTTTGGTTTAGGCCCGGTTGGGCTGGGCAATGTGATGTTTCAAAACCATCTGGGGCGCAAAGTCATCGGCATTGACCGCTCGCCTGAACGCCTCGAATTGGCGCGTGCTTTAGGCGCTGCTGAAGCCATTACTGTTGATGAATCTACCGATGTGCCGGCGCATATTCGGGAATTAACCGGGGGGCTTGGCGCGGATGTTTGTATCGAAGCCGCTGGTGTGCCGGCAACAGCCAAACAGTGTTTTGCATCTGTGCGCACCGGCGGCACGGTTATTTTCAATGGCGAGCAGCCTTCGGTAGAGCTTTCGCCCAGTGAAGACTTCATCCGGCGCGATATTACCGCCATTGGCTCGTGGTTTTATCACTTCAACGAATACCCGAAGATGTTGGAGCTATTTCAAACCGGCCTGCCGGTGGCTTCGCTCATTACGCACCGCTTTCCTCTGGAACAAGCGGCTGAAGCCTTTCGGTTAATGGAAGGCAAATCAGGCAAGGTTTTGTTGGAGTATTAAAAACGTGAGCACTTGATACCCATGCAGGTTTTCTCAGGGTTCTCATGTGCCGTGCATCGGCCATTTCGCTTCGGTTTGTTCGATTTCGTCCAATACTTTTTCCGGGCGCACATCGCGCGCGAGTTCAGGTAACTCTGGATTTCGCGCTTCCTCAATATCCATGCGCTCCGCTATGGCACGCACCAGTCTGATGAGGGTTGTAACTTCATGTTCGGCCAGCAGGCTTACCTGTAAGTCTAAGGCAGCCTGCTTATCAGCCACAGCTTGCATACGGTTTTGACTGATGAGAATAAAAGTCGAAAGAAAGATCGCTTCAACCGAGGCCAGCGTCGCCAGCATGACAAAGCTGGGGTCGAATCGCTTTATGGGCAGCAACCCACAATTGATCAGCACCCACAGGCCATAAACGGCCAAGTGTAAATACACAAAACGCATGCTGCCGGCGAACCGAGTGATGTTATCCGCAAAACGCTCCTCACGCGTTTTTTGCAGTTCACCTTGTTGCCGCTTTTCAAGAAGCGCATTGATATTGCGCTCTACAATGTGGGCTAATTCCGAATCATTTTGAGCCATAGTCAGTTAGCATAATCAGTCAGACCGCACAAAGCACGGCAAGGCACTTAATGATGCGGTTTTTAAGCCGCGCTGGCCTGCACAAACTGGCGATAAAGATTGGCATACACGCCGCCTTGTTCTAAAAGCTGATGATGGTTGCCGCGCTCGATGATACGTCCGTGATCGAGCACCAACACCATATTGGCATCTTGAATGGTGGAAAGGCGATGCGCCACTACAAAACTGGTGCGGCCTTCGAGCAGCGTGGCTAAAGCTTTTTGCAGCCGCACTTCGGTCATAGTATCTACGCTGCTGGTCGCTTCATCCAAAATCATGATGCGCGGATTGGCAAGCATAGCGCGCACAAAACAAACAATCTGGCGCTGGCCTAAAGAGATGCCTTCGCCGCGCTCGCCAACCTGCGTATTGAAGCCTTCGGGCATGGTTTCGATGAGGTCAATAACATCCAGACGGCGCGCGGCTTCAATGACTTCTTCATCTTCGGCATCGGGCCGGCCCACGCGAATGTTATCCAAAACCGTCCCGCTAAAAAGGAAGTTGGCCTGCGTCACAATGCCCATTTGCTGGTGCAGGGAAGCGGCTTCAATCTGGCAAAGATCGTAGCCGTCAATCAGCAGTTGCCCGCTCGTGGGCAGGTAGAATTTGTAAATCAACTGAATCAGCGAGCTTTTGCCGCTGCCGGTGTGGCCGACAAGGGCAATGGTTTGTCCCGGCTGCGCCACGAAGTTGATGTTTTGCAAAACCAGATGCTCCGGCTCATAGCCAAAGGAGACATCGCGAAACTCCACACGCCCTTCAATCGGCGGCAAAGCGATGGCATCCGGCTCGTCTTCAAACTCCGGTTTGGTATCCAGCAATTCAAAAACGCGCTCGGCGCCGGCCATCGCAGCCAGGGCTTGATTATAAATATTGCCGATCATGGTTACGGGGCCAAAAAAGGTGCCCGCCATCAGATAGTAACCAACTAAAGCGTCGGCGCGTGTCGTCGCTAATCCATCGCTCACGTCGGGAGAGAGGATGCGATAACCGCCCAAAAGCAGCAATCCTACCATGAAAAATTGATTGTTGAGTTCCAATAGCGGCGGCAGCGCGCCCGACCTTTTAGCGGCTAACATGCTGTAATCGGAATGCTCCACCACTTGATGCAAAAAGAGGCGGGCATTGACTTTCTGGCGCACAAAACTTTGCGTCACGCGAATGCCGCTCACCGATTCGGCAAGCGTTGAGGTGACGCGGCTCAAACTCTCCTGCGCGGCGCGCAAGGCTTTGCTGAGGCGTCGCCGAAAATAAAAGTTCAAGCCCCATAAAACCGGCGCCAGAACCAAGACCATCAAAAACAGCACGCGATCATAGTAGAACATAAAGGCAGCGGCAAAAAGCATCTGGCCCAGGCCCACTAACGCAACAAACAGCACATCCTGCACCAGCCCGCGAATCACTTCAATATCCGAAGTCATGCGGCTTATAATGCGCCCGACCGGCGTCTTATGGTAGTAGCTCATCGTCATGCTTTGCAGATGCGCGAAAACAGCGCCTCGCAAGTCGTGAACGATGGCCTCACCCAATTCCAAAGACAGTTTGGAGCGGTAATAAAGCGTGATCTGCGTAAAGCCCGCCAGCAGCAAAAAAGTGCCCGCGCTGAGGATGGTGCCGTTTGTATCGCGGTTGACCAACGGCCCGTTGATGATATAAGCCAGCAAAGCGGCCAAAGCCGGCAATTGCAGCGAACGCACCAGAACGGCTAAAAGCAGCCAGTTACGCAAGGCGCGGTGCGGCTCCATGTAAGTGAAAACACGCCGTATCAGCCCGAACTCCAGGGGACGCATTTCGGCTTCGCGTTCTACCGGCTGCACCTGCGTCAAAGTGCCGCTTATAGAGGGTGTCGGACGCTCTAATTTGTGTTCGCTGTTGTTACTGTTGTTACTAATGCGCCGTGCTACGACGCGGCGCCGCGCCTGAGGCGTGGCTACAATGCGCGGATGGCCTAAAGCACCATGCCGTCGCGAGTTAGCGCGGCGGAATTTGGCGGGGCGCATTTTGCCCTTCAATGAATAAATCATCGTGGTGCCTCCTCTAACTGCATACCCAGGAGGCGCAGGCTTTCTGCATCGGGAATCTGCACCTGAGCGGCTTCTTGATAGTGACCGTCGGCGTGCGCTAATTCATGGGGCGTGCCGGATTCGACGATGCGGCCCTGATCGAGAACTAAAACGCGGTCGGCACGGCGCAAGGTGCTTAAACGATGCGCTACAACGAACGAAGTGCGATTCTGCATGGCGCTTTGCATGGCTTCAAGAATTTCGTGTTCGGTTTCGGGATCAATGGCGGCGGTTGGGTCATCAAGTAATAGAATTGGCGGATCAAGCAGAATCGCGCGTGCAATGGCCAGGCGTTGCCGTTGCCCACCTGATAGGCCGCTGCCGCGCTCGCCCAAAACCGTATCATAGCCTTCGGGCAGTTCCATAATGAAGTCGTGTGCCGATGCGATGCGCGCCGCCCGTTCGATTTGCTCGCGTGTGGCTTTAGGGTGCCCAAAAGCGATGTTGGCTGCGACTGTGTTGCTAAACAAAAAGCTTTCCTGAAATACCAGCCCGATGTTGTGCCGCAGGTCATCTATGTCTAAATCGCGCAAGTCAATGCCATCGAGTAAGATGCGCCCTTGCGTTGGATCATAAAAGCGCGGAATCAGGGAGAGCAGCGTGCTTTTGCCTGCGCCTGTGGCGCCGGTAATAGCGACAACACTTCCGGCAGGCACTTCAAAATCCACATCTTGCAGCACGCCGTTGTCATCGTGATAGCCGAAAGAAACATTCTCAAAGCGCACATTGCCCCTTGCGCGTGGCAGGCGCATCGCCTCCGGCTTGCTTTTGATTTCAACCGGGGCATCCAAGATTTCAAAAACGCGCTGCGCTCCGGTCAAACTCTGCTGCGCGCTGTTGGCGATGTTGGCGATGTTGGTGACTTGACCTTCGACCTGGCGCAAAAGTCCGGCGAAAACAATGATGCCCTGGCCCAGAGTAAACGAAGGGTCGCGCGTTAATAAATAGCCGCCGTAGCACAGCAGCACCACCATGTTGAATTGGGGAATAAAGCTAATCAGCGGCGAAAAAACGCTGCTTAGCCAGAATGTCCAATTTTGCTGCTCGCGCACATCGCGATTGGCCCTGGCGAACTTTTCGATCTCTTCCTTTTCGCGGGCGAAGCCTTTCACCACTTGAATGCCTTGAATGTTTTCGGAAAGCGTTCGCACCATTGCATCGCTGAGTTCGCGCGACTTCAGGGAAGCGGGCCGCACCTTGCCCATATAAACCCAGGTTAAGAGAGCCAAAAGCGGCGTGCTGGCTAAACAGGCAAGGGTAAGCTGCACATGAATATGCAGCATGTAAAACAGGTAAACACCCAGCGATAAAATTAAAACTACGGTTTGCAAAATCACGCCATCCACGAACAAGCGCACGTTTTGCACATCGCCGGTCATGCGGTTGATAATCGAGCCGCTTTCGTTGGAATCGAAAAAGCGAAAGCTGATGCGTTGCAATTTGGCGTAAACCTGCGAGCGCAAATCCACCACGATTTCGCCCTGCACTAAATGGTTGCTGGCTAAGGTAAAAGCATAAGTGACTCCGGCACGCAGCAGGGCCAGCAGCAACATGGCCACGGCGATGAGGCCGACCGTGAGCAGTGGGTCGTCTTTTGGTGGCTGCCAGCCCAGAGGATAGTCGGGCGCTTTAGCTTTAGGGTCTATGGCGGCGCGAATGCTGTCCACGCCCAGGCCAAAAAGCCCCAGTCCCATCAGACCGAAAGAGAGCAGACAGATTTGCAATAGCAGCACTTTGATGCAGCCCCAACGATACGTCCAGGCGAGCAAAAGCATACGGCGAATCAGCGTCCAGTTGGATACCTGGGATACCGTTGCGGCTTCTTGAGCGGCTTTTTGATCGGAAGTGGGTGTTGGAGGCGCGGGGAAGAGCCTGAAAAGTGATTTAAAACGCAGCAGTGCGGCCATTACTTCAATTCTTGTTCAATTCTTGGAATATGCGGGATTTGGTTCTTCATTGTTTGCCAAAACTCAAGCAAGCCTAAATCGCGCTTATAGGAAGCGCTATAGAGAGTGCCAGGCCGCAACTACCGCATATTCCATGCGGCTTATTATCTTTTTGGTTCGCCACCGCACCAGAAAAGGAAAACAAAAAGAAAAATTAGCGGCGTAGCTCCTGAGTAGGGCGCTTTGTCTTGCCAATAAACCATAGGAATAGCCTGGGGAAGCCTTCTCAACGGCGCCGCGAACAGGCAAAATGAAAAGCCGGGAGAAATTGAATTATCAACGAACTGAATTTGTTCTGGCTGGGCGCGATTGGTTTGGGCATCGCGCACGCTTTTGAACCCGACCACATGGCGGCGGTCAGCACCTTTGTCGCTTCGCGCCCTTCACCACGCGAGGCGGCGCTTTTTGGCTTCAAATGGGCGGTTGGGCATGGCCTGAGCCTGTTGCTTTTTGGCTCTCTGCTTTACCTGCTTAAAATGGCCGCCAATCAACCGGCGCTTTTTGCTTCGGGCGTTTTGGAAAAAGTCGTTGGTTTCGTATTGCTCATCTTAGGTTTGTGGATGGTGCTGCAACTGCGCGCCGGGCGATTGACGCCGCGCCCTTTGGAAGCGCAGATGGTGGAACAACAATCCGGCGCGCTCTTAACAAATAACGCCGCAGCACAAGTTGAATCACAACCTCATCCGCATTCATCACATTCGTCGCATCATCACCATC
>DASWNL010000716.1:0-8730 GCA_036399215.1 Abditibacteriaceae bacterium | reverse complement strand
AATTCTTTGATGAACTCTCCAACGATTACCAATTTTCAAGATATGGCTGAAGTTGCGTTGCGCGGCGAAGTGCTTTCCCGCGAACAGGCACAGGCCATTATGAACGCTGAAGAAGCGCAACTGCAAGAGTTATTAGATGCTGCTTTGCAGGTGCGCGAGGCCTATTTTGGGCGGCGTGTGAAGATGTGCGTTTTGCTGAATGCACAAAGCGGCATCTGCCCGGAAGATTGTCACTACTGCTCGCAATCGAAAATCTCCAAAGCGCTTGTTGATAAATATAAGCTCTTGCCCGAAGATGTCATGGTGCAGCGCGCCAAAGAGGCTGCCGAATCCGGCGCGGGGCGTTTTTGCATTGTGATTGCCGCGCGTGGCCCGCAACAACGCGATATTGACCGCATCAGTGCCGCCACAAAGCGCATCAAAAGCGATCCTGTTTCGCGAAACATCGAAATCTGTGCCTCACTGGGTTTGATGAGCGAAGTTCAATGTCACCAACTCAAAGAAGCGGGCGTTGATTACGTCAATCATAACCTGAATACCAGTGAAAGCCACTACGAAAAAATTTGTAGCACGCACTCGTATGCCGACCGTGTGGAGACGATAAATCATGTCAAAGCCGCCGGTTTGCAAACCTGTAGCGGCGGCATTATCGGGTTGGGCGAAACCGACCAAGACTTGATTGACATGGCCTTTGCCCTGCGCGCCATGAATATCGAAAGCATTCCGGTTAATATGCTGCTTTCCTTAGAAGGCACGCCCCTTGAAGGCCGCGAGAATGTTGATCCCAATCGTGCTTTGAAAACGCTGTGCCTGATGCGCCTGTTGAATCCCGATAAGGAAGTGCGCGTTTCGGCAGGGCGCGAACGCTTAGGCGAAAAGCAAGCCTTAGCGCTATATGCGGCGAACTCATTATTTGTAGATGGTTATCTCACCACGCCCGGCGACCCGCATGGCGAAGTAAAAAATTGGATTGAAGCTGCCGGGTTTGAAGTGGAAACTTATTGATTCACCGCCGAGACGCGGAGACGCAAAGAAAAAGATAATAGCCGCGAAAATACACAAAAATCACAAAAGAAAATGCTTTTGCGTGTTCTGCGCTTTTTCGCGGCCATACTATTCTTTTTTTCTTTGCGTCTCTGTGGTGAAATAACATCAGGTGATTCTTATGCTGCGTAGTGTCAATGAACTTCATGGTTACGGCTTACACGCCAGCGATGGTGATATTGGTCATGTAGATGAATTTTTCTTCGACGACCATGAATGGGCAGTGCGTTATCTGGTGGTGAACACCGGGCATTGGCTGCCCGGCAAGCAAGTTGTCATTTCGCCAATCGCCATTACTGAGGCCGATTGGGGCCATCGGAAATTGCATGTTAATCTGACCCGTGAGCAAGTGAAAAATTCACCGGGCGTTGATGCTCATCGCCCGCTTTCGCGTCGTTGGGAAGCAGGCTATCACGCTTATTATCAATGGCCGGCTTACTGGGCTGGTGCGGCCTTATGGGGCGTGGCGGCGTATCCTTCTTTATTGGCCGAACAAGAGCCAGATACAACGCAAGTGGACGAAAACAGCGAGGACTCGCATCTGGAAAGCACCCGTGATGTGACAGGCTATCAAATTCATGCTGCGGATGGCGACTTAGGCCATGTCGCCGATTTTATTGTGGACGATAGCGATTGGGCGATTCGTTATTTGGTAGTGGATACCGGCGCCTGGTTGCCCGGCAAGCAAGTTTTGTTAGCCCCGGCGTGGATTGAAGCTGTAAAATGGGCCGATGCCAGAGTGCATACACATCTTACGCGCCAGGCCATACAAAGCAGCCCTTCTTATGACCCGAAATTCCCCATCACGCGCGATTACGAAGTAGAACTCTTCGCACACTACGGTCAGGCGGCTTATTGGGATGGATAAGGCCACGACAGACATCATGCCGAAAATCCGTAACCTGTATTACATCGGCAAATCTTCATACGGTTTGCGTTGGACGTTTTCCCGAAATGTCTCGATGATATAAGCCATGTCCCGCACCGAATAGGTATCGTTAATGGTTTTGGGATACAGCAGGCGCGTCGCGACAGGCTCTAACTGAAAGCACCAGTAAAGCGTCATCAGCGCGTTGATGAACAAGCGCGAGTTTTGCGTGCGCGCGGTTGTATGATAATCGCCGAAGCGGCCTTCCAAAGCCGAGAGAATCGAAGAAGAAACAATGCTGGGGTAACGTGGCATTTTGCGAAACACCCATTCGCTGGCTTCGCGATAGAACAGGGCTTCAGGCATATCCTTGGTTAAGCTCCAGATGCCTAAAAAGCCACCCGCAGAAGTGATGTCAGCTACAGCTTCCAAAAACTGCGCGTGACAAACGCCGTGAAAGGCATCCACGCCAAAACCCAAACAGGCCAGCATCTTGCGCGGCACAGATAAAGAACTTAAAGCGTTAGCGGCCAGGATGGAAGAGACATCTTCTAAGGGCGTTCCTAATCCCGCTTCATCGCCTCGCATCAGGCTGTCAGTTCCACCATCCACCAAAATTAAAGTGTCAAACTTCAACTCTTCTTGCAAAATCTGATAGGCTTCGCGTAACGGCGCCACGCCGGATTTTTGAAAGCTATAAACCGTCACTTCCTCGCCACGCCCGCGCATCCAGCGCGCGAAATGCAGTTCGGGAAAATAGGCTTCGTTGCCCAAGGAATCTGCCGTAACAACAGAACAAACCGGCGAAAGATGTTTAGCCTGTGCGCTTGCTAAATCTGAAAAACTCAGGTTCGCCAGATGCACGGTTTTCCCGGCGCTTTTTAAGGCGGCGTAAAGCGGCAAGCCACAAAAGAAATCGAAGCCGCCTCCGGCACCGGCAATCAAAACTGTTTGAGATTTTTCTAATTCATCGAAAAATGGCAGTCGCAAGTAATTCATGGCGATTTTTAGGATGCAGGCTGTGGTAAATGCAGCATCAACTCTTCCATTTGCGCGGCGACATCTCTGGCTTTGAAGCCTTCGGCTAACGCGGAAATATATTCGTGCTGCGGATTGTCTGGCATTTCGCGCCATTCGTGACGGCCATCATCGAAAATGTGATTATAGCCTTGCGTGACCAGTTTCCACGGCGTGCCTTTGCCGCGCACCGCGATGTAAACGGCGATTTGATCGGCGCTGTAGCGCTCTTTTATCGCGCCATCAAAATACAGTTCATAAACGCGCCGCACCGGGCTGGTTTTTGGCAACTCGATCAGCCGTTTGCCGGTGGAAAGTGTCTCGGCAAACTTGCCGCCGCCTGTGAAAGTAACCAACCCCGGCCAGGCCGCAATGCCTTTGACTGTTGAAGCCGCATCCATTTTGAAATTGCCCCAGCGGTTGGGATCGAGATCGGCGGGATTGCGGCTACCCATACACACCCACGACTTCACTTTTTGCTTTGCCAAATCCACACCGTTCAAAGGGCTAACTGCATCAGCTTTCGATTCGAGTAGAAATCGTATATTACTCACATCGCCCACTGTTACAATTGTCACACTGTTATCGGGCTGCGCGGCCAAGATTTTTCGATAAAGCGTTGTCGCATCCGGCGCTTCAGAGTTTGATTTTAAATCGTGTGGAAACTCCTCCGCAATTTGCCTGGCGTATTTGGAACTTTGCCAGGGTTTGCCCTGCTCTTTGTTCACGCCAATTGGCAAATCGGGGCGCCTGAAATACGTGTTGATGGCATCGGTGCAGGGCGCCGACCACTCGAATTTGCTGGAAATCATGGTGCCCAAAATCTGCGCTTCGCCCTTATCGGCCAAGGCGTGTAGCATCGCAAGGGCAGCGGCATCATCGCAGTCGCTATCCATGTCCGTATCGAAGATAATGCGAACCGGTTCGGCTTTCGCAAGCGAGGTTATTAAAAGGAGAAAAATCAACGAAGTGCGCAATAAGGAGAGCATGGATTTATGATACTTCAAATGCTTTTGAACAAACGAAGGGGAGAATCTTAATGAATGAAATCCTGCACGGCATTATTCCGCCGTTAGTCACGCCTTTGAAGGATAGAAATACCTTAGATGAAGTCGGCCTTGAACGCGTTATAGAGCGAGTTTTAGGCGGTGGTGTGCAGGGCGTATTTGTTTTAGGCAGCACAGGGGAAGCAAGCAGTTTGAGCTATGAGTTGCGCCGCCAGGTGATAAATCTCAGTTGCGAAATCGTCCAAGATCGCGTGCCGGTTTTGGTGGGAATTGCCGACACTTCACTGGAAGAAACCTTAGCTCTGGCACGTTATGCCTCCAAATGCGGCGCTTATGCCGGCGTTTTGACAACGCCTTATTATGTTCATGCCGCGCAGGATGAACTCATTGCTTACATTGAAGAGTTATTGAGCGAACTACCCCTGCCGATTCTGCTTTACAACATGCCGAAACTGACGAAATTATCATGGGAAATCGAAACAGTTGAGCGGTTGATGCAGCACCAACAGATCATCGGCTTCAAGGATAGTTCGGGCGACATGAGTTACACGCACAGGTTACTTTATGCCGCCAGAGCGCGGCCCGATTGGTCAATCTTCGTTGGCCCGGAGAGCCTCATGGCCGAAGCGGTTTTAATGGGCGCGCATGGCGGTGTGAATGGCGGTGCGCACATAGCACCGGAGCTTTTGGTGTCGCTTTACAACGCGGCGACGCAGCACGATGTAAAGCGCATACACGTTTTGCAAGGGCAGCTTTTGCAATTAGGTGAGGTGCTTTATGGCAATGCCGGTTACAGCGGCGCCATATTCCGCAACCTCAAATGCGCTTTAGCGGTGCTGGGTGTTTGCTCCGATTTCATGGCGCCGCCGCTGCGCTCACCAACTGAGCATGAACGGAATCAAATGCGCGTGGCTTTGGAAAAGTTGGAGTTCGTAAAGGTTTAAAACGACCATACATTTAACGATGCGGCCATTGCCAGCCATTGCGCCGCCTGGGCCGCCATCACTATCCAAAAAGCGGCGGGCGATTTCTGGGTCATTTTATGCAGCATCCAACCGGCGCCAACCATAAGAGGAGGCACAAACAGCATCCAGATGCGGGCGCTTTCGGCCCATACGTTCGCCCCGAAATTTATTAAAAGCAAGACGCCTATGGTCGAAAAGACCAACGCTTCCCAGCGCACTTTCACAGGGTCGTTCAGGCTCTTATCTTCGTGTTTCCGCTTCCACAGCGTTGCGCCACCCAGAACGCAAGCAGGCAAACCTACGAAGTAGAAAAAATCCACCAGATTGAACCACATCCACAAGCGAGCCGGACGATTGTAATCGGTCATGACTTTCGCTTGAAACTGATGGGTTAGCTTGTAAATGGTGAGCCAATCCACTCCACGTAAGGCTAAAAAAAACACCACAAGCAGAGCACCGGCTAAGACAGCGGCGCCACACTTCAAGACGTGCCGTTTTTCGCTTTGATGCCGTGCCGCTTGCCATGTGAAATAACAACCAATGATTGCCAGCGTTGCGCCTAAAGCAAACGAAAAGAACAAGCCGACGCCCGCGACCAATCCGCCGGCAAAACACAGCATCGGTTTGCTTTTCAACAAGCCGTGAACACAAAGAGCCAGAGCTGTGGCGGCGCATAAGGCCGTCAGGGCATCCAAAGCCGGGCTAAGTAGGGCCAGCGAAGGCACCAAAGCCACAAGCGAAGCCGCGCCCGCCGCGCCGCCCGGCCCGGTTAAAGGGCGTGCTAAAGCATAAGTCGGCAGCGGTAAAAGGGCTGCGCACAAAATCAAAATGAATCCTGCCCACCAGGCGGCGGCGGAGTCGTAGTCTTGATAAGGGCGCTCTCCGATGGTTTGGAAAATCGTGGTCAAATCCGAGAGTTTGTTGCCCGGCGAAAGCATTAAGGCGGTTTGCGGCACGCTCATCCAGAAGCCACCGTTTTTGGTTTTTTCGCGCAACCATCTCATAAGCGCCACACCGCCGGGCGGATGCGTTTCGACATGATGATGTCCATGCATCAATTGCGGATAATCGCGCAGCCATTTATCGGGTTCGGGCAATTTATCGGCATCGAAAGCCGCATAATAGTAGCCGCCCGAAGCCGGATTGACGACAATAGCTGACAGGCGCGCCAAACCCACTTCTTCACCGGCGTGCAGGGCCAAATTCGCCAGTAGCATCAAAGTGCAAAGTGCCGACAGCCAACCGGCCTCGCGTTTTTTGCAGGCTTTTTGCGCGGCCTGCCATAACATCCAGGCCGCGCCGCATTGCAGCGACAAAAGCAGCGGCACTACAACGCCGCCGGGCAAAGTCAGTGGCTGGCGAAAGCCATAAAACATGCCTGTTGCCCACAGGGGAACGCGCTGGCTGAGAACAAACAGGCCGGCAAAAATTCCCATAGCTAAAACCAGCCAGATTACACGAGGCAGGGCGCGCTGTGGTGAAAGGTGTTGTCCCGATGGGGAAGTGTTGCTACTCATAGAGACTCGCAGGGGCTGCTCATAGCAGGAAATCTACACAATTATAGCAAGGCTTTTGTTGCTCCCTTTTCGCTTTGGGGCCGGTGAGAGTAAAGTAAAGTCATGTCTCACCCATTTCATTCGATTTACTCACACGATTTTCTGCGCGCCTGTGTGGCAATTCCCGCTGTGCGCGTGGCCGATCCTCTTTTTAACGCCGAGCAAACTCTGGAACTGGCCCGCCAGACTTCAAAGGAAAACGCTGGCCTGGTTTTGTTCCCTGAACTGGGTCTTTCCGCGTATTCCAACGATGACTTGTTTCATCAGGAAGCGCTGCTTGATAGCGTGGAAGCGGCGTTGCAAACGGTGGTTGAAGGCAGCCACAAATTAACGCCGATTTTGTTAGTTGGTGCGCCGCTGCGTTTTGAAGGCAAATTGTTCAATTGCGGCGTGGTGATTTATCAGGGCCGGATTCTGGGCATCGTGCCGAAAACTTATCTGCCCAATTACCGCGAGTTTTATGAAAAGCGCCAGTTCGTTTCGGGCCGCGATGCGATTGCGCGCGAAGTGCTATTTTTAAATCAGCGCGTGCCTTTTGGCAACGATCTGGTTTTTGATGCGACCAACGTGCGCGATTTTTCACTCTTTGTCGAAATCTGCGAAGATGTCTGGACGCCGATTCCACCTTCGACTTATGGTGCTCTTGCAGGCGCAACAGTTCTGGCGAATTTATCGGCCAGCAACATCACTATCGGCAAGGCCGAATACCGCCGCGCCTTATGCGCCGGGCAATCGGGAAAATGCGTGGCGGCTTATCTGTATTCCGCTGCCGGGCCGGGCGAAAGCACAACCGATTTGGCCTGGGACGGCCATGCACTGATTTATGAAAATGGCGAATCCCTCGCCGAAAGCGAGCGCTTTTCCAAGCGCGGTCATTTCATTACGGCGGATATTGATTTAGAGCGTTTGGCGCAAGATCGCATGAGGTTGACTTCGTTCAGTGATAGCGCGCATGACCATCGCGAAAAGCTTCAATCTATGCGCCGCGTTCACTTTGAATGGCAGATTCCCGGTGGCGCTATTCCCTTGCAGCGCAATGTCGAACGCTTTCCGTTTGTGCCGAATAATCCGGCTTTGCGCGATGAGCGCTGTTACGAAGCGTATAACATTCAAGTGCATGGCCTGATGAAGCGCCTGAGTAGCACCGGCATCGAAAAGATTGTGATTGGCGTGTCGGGCGGCCTTGATTCAACGCACGCTCTCATTGTCGCGGCGCGCACTATGGATAGGTTGGGCTTGCCACGCGAAAACATTCTGGGTTTTACCATGCCGGGTTTTGCCACCAGCGATGTGACACTCAAAAACGCGCACGCTTTGATGAAATCTTTGAAAATAACGGCGCGTGAAATAGACATCAAGCCGAGTTGCCTGCAAATGATGCGCGATTTGGGGCATCCCTTTGTCAATGGCGAGCCGGTTTATGACATCACTTTTGAAAACGTCCAGGCCGGCGAGCGCACAAGCCACCTGTTTCGCCTGGCGAACTTTCATAATGCCATTGTCTTAGGCACGGGCGACCTTTCGGAATTGGCGCTGGGTTGGTGCACCTACGGCGTAGGCGACCACATGAGCCATTACAATGTGAATGGCAGCGTGCCGAAGACTTTGATTCAGCATTTGATTCGCTGGATTATCGGCACTAATCAGTTCGATGCTGAAACCGGAGCGACTTTGCAATCTATTGTCGAAACGGAAATCTCGCCGGAGCTTGTGCCCTCGAACGATGAAAACAAAGACAAGCCGGCGCAAAGCACACAAGAAAAAATTGGGCCGTATGAGTTGCAGGATTTTAACTTGTATTACATCACGCGCTATGGCCTGCGTCCCAGCAAAGTCGCGTTTTTGGCGCATCAGGCGTGGAGCGACATTTCGCGCGGCTCCTGGCCCGATTCATTGCCGGATGATGCCCATCACGAATACGATTTAGCCAGCATTAAAAAGTGGCTGGGCGTTTTTGTCTATCGCTTCTTCAAGATTTCGCAGTTCAAGCGCTCGTGTTTGCCCAACGGCCCCAAAGTCGGCAGCGGCGGCAGCCTGTCACCGCGCGGCGATTGGCGCGCGCCCAGCGATAGCGAAGCGAGTGTTTGGATCAATGAATTGGAAGAGAATGTGCCGGAAAAGTAAGAGTGTGCCGAAAAGCCCTCACCCCCGGCCCCTCACCCCGGCCCCTCTCCCAATCCGCTTCGCGGGAGAGGGGAGTATATGGCAAGTGCTTCTTCACAATTAAAACATTTAAGGCGTGTTAATCTGGTCACCCCTCTCCCGCGAAGCGG